>CAKZQV010000471.1 GCA_937141895.1 uncultured Verrucomicrobiota bacterium | reverse complement strand
ATCCGAAGTGCGCTCTGCTCTGCAAGAAATAAAGCCGGATCTGATCATCCACACTGCAGCAGAACGCAAACCCGACATCTGCGAAAACCAACAAGATATAACCCAGCAACTGAATGTGGAGGCCACCCACACGCTTGCAACGACTACCGCGGCAATCGGGGCTACGTTGATCTATCTCTCAACGGACTATGTCTTTGACGGAACGCAGCCGCCCTACGCCGTGGATGCGCAAACGAACCCGCTTAATTTTTACGGTCAAACCAAGCTCGCCGGCGAAAAGGCAACGTTGGAAGCATCGGCGGATCACATTGTTCTACGCGTTCCAATTTTATATGGCGAAGTGGAAACACTCGATGAATCCCCGGTCACGCTCATGCTTCATAAACTTTTGGATCCGACGCCGGTCGTTGAAGATCACTGGGCTTTGCGTTACCCAACCTATGTCGGCGACGTGGCGCAGACGCTGCGAAACTGGCTTCCAACCCTTGGAAACTCAGCCGGCATCTATCACTTCAGCGGAAGCGAAGCTCTGACCAAATTTGAAATGCTCAACCGCATGGGTAAAAATCTCAACCTGAGCACTGAACATATTACAGCAAATTCTGAGCCCCCGAGCGGGGCTCCACGTCCCCAAAACAGTCAGCTCGACATTAGCCGCTTAAAAAACAAAACCGTACTTCAGCAGACCCCGTTCAGCGAAAATATTGAACGAATTTTAAAGCCGTTTCTGAAAGGAAAAAATCATGAGTAATATTGCAGGCGTCATTCCCTCCCGCTGGGGCTCCACCCGTTTCCCCGGCAAAAGCCTTGCCCTAATTTCGGGAAAGCCGATGATTCAATGGGTCGTCGAACGGGTGAAGTTGGCCCAAAAGCTGGATACCGTTATTGTCGCCACCGATGACCAGCGGATTTCCGATTGTGTCCAATCATTGGAAATTCCCGATGTGATGGTGGCCATGACGCGCGCGGATCATCCCACCGGAACGGACCGGATTGCCGAAGCCGTCCAATCCTTGGAAATTGATGCGGTGATTAATGTGCAAGGCGACGAACCCTTGATTGATCCAAAACTGATCGACGAGCTCGCCGGCGTGATTGCTTCCAATGATTGGGATATGGCTACCGCCGCCACACCGATCACCGATGCAACCCAAATCAACGATCCGTCCGTGGTGAAAGCCCTCTTCAACCGACATGGCCAAGCCCTCTATTTTTCCCGCTCCACGATTCCGCACATTCGCGAGCCCGAAGGGGTTTCAACATCCGGCGTTTACTGGCGGCACATCGGCATCTATGCCTATCGCCGAGAATACCTGCTCAAACTGGTAGCAGAACCGCCATGCGCGCTGGAAAACCTCGAAAAGCTGGAACAGCTCCGGGCACTCGATATGGGCTGCCGAATGAAGGTTATCCAGACCGAGGACTTCGGCATTGGCGTGGATACCCCATCGGATATCGCTAAAGCCAAAGCCCTGCTTGCCCAACTTTAGGTTATACTCAAAAAAAACAACCCCGCCAGAATGACGGGGTTGATCAATAAACCGGGACCGTTGAGTCTAACGGTTATCGGCAGATGGCACGCCACTTGGCGAGTGCATCTTTCCAGGCTTCGATGCTCTTCGGCTCGAAGGTTCCGGATTCATCGGCAAAGGAACGGGCAACAATCGCGCGGCCTTCTTCCAATGATTGGATATCGCCCATCGCCAGCATCTGCGTGATCAGATTACCGATGGCTGTGGCTTCTTTAGGACCAGTGATCACATTGCGGTTCAACGCATTTGCAGACCCCTGATTGATGGCCACACAGCTGGAACCACCACCCACGATACGGAGTGTATCGAGCTTTTTACCGCTCAACCTTTCAATGGTATTGAATGTATCGGCATAGAGCAGCGACAGGTTTTCATAGCAGGCCTGAATGAATTCACCGGGTTTTTCCGGAATGCTCTGCCCGGTTTTTTTACAGTATTCCTGAATGCGCGCCTGCATATCGCCGGGCGTTGCAAAGACCGGATCTGCCGGATCAAAGAAAAACTGCAGCGGTTCAACTGCATCGGCCATGACATCCATGTCCGGCCAGGAATAGTCGTTCCCCTCTTCTTTCCACGCCCGTTTCAGTTCTTGAAGTATCCAGAAACCGGAAAGATTTTTAAGGAAACGAATAGAATCACAGACTCCGACTTCATTCGTGAAGTTGGCGTCATGCGCTTCAGCATTAATAACCGGTTCGTCCAGTTCCGCGCCCAGCAGCGACCAGGTTCCGGAGCTGAGGAAGGCCGACTGTTCGCCTTCTGCAACCGGCACGGCCGCAAATGCACTGGCGGTGTCATGACTGGCCACGGCTACAACGGGGAGTCCTTCCATATCGCCGATCACAGTGCCCGGATCCGTCAGTTCAGCAAAGAGGTCCGTGCGAATGCCCAGTTTTTCGAGCATGTCGTAGGCCCAGTCTTTGGTGACCGGGTTATAAAACTGAGAGGTGCTGGCAAAGGTGCGCTCAGCTTTCATTTCGCCGGTCAACCAGTAGTTCAGCAGGTCCGGAATAAAGAGCATTTTATCGGCTTCTTTATATTCAACGGAATCGGACAGCGAGAGAGCCATCATCTGATAGAGCGTATTCAGTTCCATAAACTGGATACCGCTTGCAGCAAACACATCTTCCTTCGGAACCTTTTCAAAAACCTTCTCAAACATACCGACGGTGCGGGTATCACGGTAGTTAATGGGATTACCCAGCAACTTACCGTTGGAGTCCAGCAGGCCGAAGTCAACGCCCCAGGTATCAATACCCAGGGAGCTTAAGCTATCGCCATATTCCTGCTGAGCCAGTGCGATCCCCTCTTTGATATTGCGAAACAGATGAACAATGTCCCAATAGAGTGTTCCATCGATCTCTGTTGGACCGTTCCAGAAACGGTTCATTTCCTTGAGTGTCAGTTTCCCCTCATCTAGGGTTCCAACCATTACGCGTCCGCTGGACGCCCCTAAATCTACTGCAACATAATGTTTAGCCATTTTTATTACCCCACCTGTTTAGAACGATATGATTCCACTTCCCAATTCTCGATAAACTCACGTTGAGCATCGGTCATATAATTAATTCCGCCAAAGGCTTCCGTCAGCTGCATCACCAACGCGCCGTCCTGCGCCAGTTCCAATGCGAGATCCGCATTTTTCTGTGAATTACCCAGCCCATATACGCACTCACCGGCAATGACCACTTTTGGCGCATAGCCACGTTCGGTCTTATAGGCTTCAACGCCAGGGGCATCCAAGTTTCCATTGTATGGAAACGCTTTGGAATACACGAGATGGTCCGGCGTGATCGGTCCGGGCGCTACATTGAACAGACTGGAACACGCGGTGAATGCCGCGTCATCACCCAAAAGGGTGTTCAACTGTTCCGTTACATCTTTATCCCCGGCAGCTTCAGCTACTTCCATAGTCTGGCTGACGCCGGTCGCATTATATTCTGCCTTCAGTGTATCCATAAAGTGTGTGTAGAGCTTACGGATTTCATCCGGAGTGTCTGCGGAAATGAAGATGCCGTGGTTCTGGAGAACCAACAATGCCGGCTCCTGACCCTTATCGGATTTGTATTGCTCGATGCGTTTACGCACCTCCATGCACAGCGTATAGCCCGGGTCGATATATTCTACCCAAAGAGCTTCCGGAAATAGTTTCCGGCAGGCGGCTTCTCCGCCTTTGGCACACGTCAGCCCGTTTACGAGGGCCGGATGCGTGTGTACCACATATTTAGCTTCGAATACATTGTGCAGCGGAGCCTCGACCGACGGACGGCCGGCATCATTTTCCACGGCATCCGCCATCAAATTTTTCACCAGCTCTTCGCGTTCTGCCGCGACAGCCGGGGTCTCTACATTATAGAGCTCGTTGATTTTATCCCGGTTCATGGCCACGAACGTGTCGACCGTCAGGCCGCCCAGTGTGGTTCCGGAGGGTTTCACCCAAAGGGTTTCTTCATTCTTTACGGAGGTGTTTCCGCCGCCGCCTTTAACATAATCTTCGCTTCCAAATTCGTGAGAAAGCGCAACAATAATTTCAAGATCCGTCATTTTTATCCTCAATTAATCCATGTGAAAAACTTCATGCAACGGTTTAAACGTCGGCATGTTGTTTGGGTGGGTTTCCATAATATCGGCGTTGTAATCCCACCATTTACGCACAATTTCCAGATTCGGCAAATCGCCGGCCGTATTCTCGTCGGTCAGCTTTTGAAAGCCGAACAGGGTCTCCGTTTCTTCGTCAAAAAAAATGGAGTAATCGAAGATGCCAGCATCGCTGTGCGCTTTTGCCAGTTCCGGCCAGATTTCATCGTGCCGTTTTTTATATTCCTCAACGCACCCGGGCTTGAGTTTCATTTTAAATGCATTTCTAAGCATGGTGACCTTAAGCTGGATCAGGAAAAACCGGAGAAGCCGGCGTAGAGACGCCCGCTTCTCCAATCTCCGGAAAACTAGTCGCGTTTGGAGAGCACTTCTTCCTCATACGCTTCCATATCAGCCAGCCAGTCCGCTCCTACCGGAACCCCTGCTTTTTCGCAGAGCATATCCCAGACCGCACTGAACGGCATGGACTTGAATTCTTCCATCAGGGCCAGACGCTGAGCGTTTTTACCTTCGGCTTCGTAGGTCTGAAGCTGTTCGGTCGGATCGAGCAGGGCGTTCAGGATCCCTTTACGTGCCGCACGCGTTCCGGTCACATAAGCTCCGATACGGTTGATCGATGCATCGAAGAAATCGAGGGCAATAATCACACGATCCCAGACATCGCCGCGCTGAATTTCGAGGAATACATTTTTCAGATCGTCGTTAAACAGCGTCACATGGTCGGAGTCCCAGCGGATCGGACGGCTGACGTGCAGCAGAATCTGATCCATAAACTGTAGGTGGCTGGAAATCTTTCCGTGTATGGTTTCGGTCGGATGGAAGTGCCCCATATCCATGCAGAGTCCCATGTTGCGGCTGATGGCATAATCCGAGCAGAATTCGCCGGAGCTCACCACATATTCTTCGGAGCCGATACCAAAGAGCTTACTTTCGATAAAATCAACACACTTGGTTTTATCCACCGAATCGTCGGCCATGATTTCATCATAGGATTTTGCCATGCGGGCGCGCGGTCCGAAACGGTCGGCTGGGATATCTTTGGATCCATCCGGGGTCCACCAGTTTACATAGCACGGCGATCCCTGCGCTTCGGCCATGGCCTCGGCAATAACGCGGGAGGCTTTACCATGACGCACCCAGAAGGACCGCACGTCTTCGTCGCGGTGGGACAGCGTGAAACCATCCTGAGATTTCGGATGCGCGAAAAACGACGGGTTAAAGTCTAGTTTAATACCCTGTTCTTTCGCCCAGTCCATCCATTTTTCGAAACCGGCCGGCGTCATTTCATCGCGGTCGACATATTCATCCGTCTCGCAATAGAGAGCGTGCACATTGCAACGCTGCGTTCCGGGAATCAGGGAAATGGCCTTGGCGATATCCGCACGGGCTTCTACACCATTACGGGCACGGCCCGGGTAGTTACCGGTGGCCATAATGCCGCCACCCGCGAGTCCATCGGGTTTGGTTTCAAAACCAACCACGTCGTCTGCCTGCCAGCAATGCAGGGAAATCGGGAGTTCCAGCGCTTTTTCGATTGCGGCGTCTGTATCAATACCAAAAGCAGCATAACGCTCTTTGGCCAGTTCATATGCTTTTTCAACACTCATAGTTATTCCTCATTCAGCTTAGTTAAATTCGTTGCCACCCCACCATGCAGGGACCGTTGCCTACAAAAAAGCATACGGGTGATGATCGGAATAAAGTACGTGAAATGAACAGCCTCTGCCTTGACGATTCTGACAAGTTATAGCATGATCCTGCCATGACCAATCATCCACTAGGATTAGGCACACAGCTAATGAAACGGGACTTTTTTGAGGATCCAACCCTTCCTCTCCAAGTCTATATCCGTGATCCACAGCCCGATTTTCCTCTGCACTGCCATAACTTTGATGAATTGGTCATTATCCTCAAAGGCGCGGCGGTGCATGTGATTGATGGTCTAAACTTTCCGGTAAAGGCCGGCGATGTGTTTGTCATCTCGCAAAATCACGAACACCAATACGTCAAAATGCATGGCCTGGCCCTCGCCAACATTCTGTTTGACCCGGAATCGCTGATGATGGGAGATTGGGACATTCGCGCCCTACCCGGTTTCCACGCGCTGTTCTCGCTCGAACCCGCTTTCCGAACACAGCACAATTTTCAAAGCCGCCTGCAGCTCTCGGATCAGCAGTTGAACAAAATAAATGAAATCGTTCATGATCTGACCCGGGAAACTGAACACCGCAATCCCGGCTACCGGGTCATGGCCAAAGGACTGTTTATGCAATTGGCCGTCATCTTATCGCGGGCCTATTCCTCGGAACCGACTGAGGAATCGATGGATCTGCTGCGAATCGGCGATGCGATTGCGCACATTGAGATGTACTATGCCGAAAAGGTCACACTGGAAGAGCTGGCGCAGAAATCGCATCTTTCACAACGCCATTTTTCGCGGGTATTTCAGGAGTGCATTGGGCGTTCGCCCATTGATCATCTCATGCATGTTCGCTGTCAAAAGGCTGCGGAACTGCTCAAAGGTACGGATCGAACCATCACCGACATCGCCTTTGACTGTGGTTTTTCCGATAGCAACTATTTCACCCGTTGCTTCAAAAAGACGATGCAAATGACGCCTAAGCAATACCGAAAAGCCTAGCGGGACAAATATTGGTTTAAGCGAAAACCAACAAAACACGCATCGTCTTCTGGGTCATCACAGCCCGAGAACGTGCAGGCCGCACGCAGCAGATTTTTATACAAAACTTTCAAGTTGCAGTCGCAGTTTTTCCTCACCGCCGCGAGCAGTCTTTCCTGACCAAACTCCTCACCGTCTGCATTCTCTTCCTCATAGATTCCGTCGGTATACATGAATACCGCATCCCCAGGCACCAGAACCCGCTCGTGGGTTGAATATTCTGATTCAGCATCAATGGCCAGGGCCGGTCCCGCCGTCTCATCGGATTCCATCAGCCAGTCTGCCCGATGTTTATTGAATATTATCGGAGAAGGGTGGCCAGCCACGGAATACCGTACGCGACCCGTAACCGAATCGAGAATCATATAGCATGCGGTTGCAAACAGGAACTGCTCCCCCTGACGCAGGATGGGCATCAGTGCGCGATTCATTCGCGTCAGAAAAACTCCGGGATTTTTTTCCTGATCCGAGATCTCTTCCACAATGGCCCGAATGATGGCGGTTCCCAGTGCCGCGCGTACGCCATGCCCCATGACATCGCATAAAAAAATACCAACTTCCGTTTCAGATAATCTGCGAATGGAGCAGAAATCGCCACCGACAGTTTCACTTGCATGATAAAGATGTGCAAACTCCACAGCACCCTGAGCAAACTGAGGATAAGCGGTCGGGAAAAAGGTTTTCTGAAGTTCAGCCGCCATTTGCAGCTCATCTTCCATCTCTTCCCGGAATCTCCGATTTTCCTCCGCAAATTTTTCGGCGCGCAATTCCGCCCTTTTATGATCTGTAATATCCCGGGATATTCCAAAGGTTCCGACGATCTCCCCTGCATCATTCCGCAACGGCATTTTTGAGGTCGAAACCCAAGTCACACACCCATCGACGCGGGTCTCCCGTTCCTCTTTTCCAAGCATGGGAATGCCGGTTTTAATAATCCGTTGCTCGTCATCATAAGCCTCACGACCATGTTCATTGGTGAAAATATCCAGGTCTGTTTTACCGAGAAGATCTTCGGGAGAAGCATATCCCAACCACTTTGCACCTTCTTTATTGATCAGGATAATGCGACCTTCACGATCCATAAAATAGATATTGTCCCTGATGTTATCCATCAAGTGCTGCATTAAGTTTGACGATTCGATCTTCTTCAACATCTGTTTTTTCAACCTCAGCTACTCAGCACAAACTAACTCGTCTATTTTTCAATCCGTTCAGACGTTATGCATTCCACGAATTCGCATGTACTGTATCATGCTAATCATTATTTCCAAAGGCCTGAAATCGCAATCATAATCTTTACCGTCCCAGACCGCAGGTTAGCATCAGGCTGAAATCTGGTCCATTTCCCGCGTGATTTCCCACTGGAGATGCCCATTCGCCAAATATCGATCTATTTCCTCAATTACACACTTCCCTAATCGGCGGGTTTCCTGCCCCATGGATCCCGCTAAATGAGGGGGTAGCACGACATTAGGCAGTTCATATAATGGACAACCCCGCTCCGGCGGTTCTGGATCTGTTACATCGAGACATGCATAAACATCCGGTCGATTTTGGAGAAAACAGATCATGTCCGACTGATGAATCACGCCGCCTCGGGAAGTATTTATTAATGTAGAATCGGGTTTCATCATTGTAAGCAGCTTCTCACGAATCATCCCTTTGGTTTCTGCATTTAACGGAAGGTGAATAGATACGACGTCGCAACTGCAAAAAATCTCTTCGAGCGGTGCAAAAGTCACTCCGCCCAGCTGCGTGGCCAATCCCGCTGATGTATCCATGGAAAAGGCCATCACCTCGACATCAAAGGGCCGCAACAGTTTGCACACTCTTTTTCCGATTCTGCCCAGAGAAACCACCCCGACTTTGGAGCGATACGCTCCGGGCACCCTCTTATTGACATTCCAGAGCTCCGGTGAGTGGGCTTTAGCCAACTGCATATATTCCCATCCACGCTTTAAACTGAACAGCGTCTGGGCCAGAACAAACTCAGCCACTGGAATGGCATTTGCATCCGCTGCGGACATAATTCTGATGCCCCGGTTCCAGGCGGCCTCGGTCATGAGCTCATGAACACTGCCGGCCCCGTAGAAATAGACCTGGAGCTTGGGCAGGGCTTGAAGCAGCTCTTCATTGAGAATGGCTCCACCCCAGGTGGATACCAACACTTCTGCCTCAGACAGTGCATCGAGATGATTTTTCCAGTTTTCACGAGTCACCAGACAAGGGTACATATCCAGGCGCCGAGCAATTTGCTCCTGCTCGTCCGGACCATAGACCCGTTCCATACTGCGCTCAGCACAGAAATATACACCCTTGATTCTTTTCATCTTCCCGTATCCCAACAATTTTTATTAAAAAACAACATCCGGAAGAAAAGAACAATAGCTTTAGAATTCATAACGTTGAATAAACTCGTTTAAGGCAATTTCAGC
>CAKZQV010000470.1 GCA_937141895.1 uncultured Verrucomicrobiota bacterium | reverse complement strand
GGTGCGTCGCTTCGAGCAGCATTTTCAGCTCGTCGGCATCAATCCGGTTATCGTGATCCTCGGCAGGCTCCATTTTCCGGGTGATGACCTCAAGGACGAAACGAACAGGCCCCATAAAATGAAACCAGCCTCGCAGCACCGGCGAATTGAGTTTTACGATTTTCTCGGGAAATGAAATGCTGATGGCTTTGGGCAGGATTTCACCGGCGAGAATGACCACCACTAAAACCAGGATTCCGATGACCGCCTGCCACCAATCCCCATATTGCTGCCCAATCTCGAGCGCGAACACCGCACTCATACAGAAAAAGAGAATATTGACGACGAGATTGCCGAACAGGATGGCGACCAGCAGGCCCGATGGGTTTTCATGCAGGAGAACCAGCAGTCGATCCACATGATGCCCATGTTCACGCAGGTCTTTGATCTGATCGCGGCTGAGCGTAAAAAGCGCCGTCTCCGTACCCGAAAAAAAAGCGGAGCAGGAAAGCAACAAGACCATGCCCAGTAATGTAAAAAAATGTTCCTGCAGTAGTTCCAAGTGATTTGCCCTGTGTTGATGATTCAATTTACGACGTTGAAGCCGTTGAAGGAAAGCCTTCCGAGACTTTTTTACAAGGGTTGGAAACTTTCCGCTTCAAAATCCTCAGCGTTAGGATATGGTTCACCTCCATGAAGCAATTCACCCTCCAGACTCGATCCAGAACGGATTTTATCAAGATTGACCGGCAGGTAGCCGATCTTGTGCTTGAAACGGGCCTTGCCGAGGGCGTGGTGACGGTATTTATCCCGCACACCACGGCCGGAATTACGATCAATGAGAATGCAGATCCTGACGTCACGGCGGACATGGAACTCGTGCTTGATCGTGCAGTACCGTGGGAAGGTGGATATGCCCATTTCGAGGGCAATACTGCGGCCCATGTGAAGGCTTCAATGGTGGGAACCTCGGCACAGGTGATCGTTTCGGGCGGCAAACTGCAGCTGGGCACCTGGCAGAGTCTCTATTTTTGTGAATTTGACGGACCGCGCACCCGACAGGTGTGGGTTAAAGGAATTTCTGAGTAATGAAAAAAAGGAAAATAATCACCGCTTCGGCAGTTGTTTTTACCGCACTGGTAATGTTTGTCGGCTGCGGCTCAAAAAACGGCGAAAAAGAGCATAGCAAGGCGCTCGAAGCCTGGAACGATGGCGACCTCGTACGTGCCCAGACGCTGCTTGAAAAGTCGATTCGCAAAACGACCGGAAACGAGCAGAAATCGAAATCCTTAAACCAACTCGGCCTCGTGCTCTGGGAACTGGGAAAAACCGCCGAAGCGGCCGACGCCTTCAGTCAATCGGCCAACCTGAGCGAAGAACTCTCCGGCGCAAACCTGAATATGGGCATTGCGCTGTTTCATGCTGGCCGGCTCGATGAAGCCGAAGTGGCCCTCAATAATGTACTGGGTGAAAATCCGAGAAATGAAACAGCGCTGGCCGTACTCGGTATGATCGAAATGCAGAAGCGCGACTGGGGCGGTGCCTCCAACGAGCTGGCCAAATCAGTTGCCGTCAATCCCGCCGACCCCGCAGCCAAGAATGCGCTGGCCCTGGCCCAACTCCAGCAGACCAAAAACGTCAGCAGCGCGATCAATCGACTCAAAGGCGTGGTGAATGCCTATCCGGACTATGCACCGGCCCTGTATAATCTTGGCGCGGTTTATGAACTTTACGTAAAAAACAACACCCAGGCCATAAGCTGGTACAAACAGTACCTCGCGAAAGCCGGCGCCAACGGAAGTCACGTTCAGGCGGCCAATGCGGCCTTGGCCCGTCTCGGCGGAAAGCCGACCTCGGCGCAGGATAACCGTAATCTGCCCCGCAGCAATCCGGCTGAGGCCACTCGCTACATGAACGAAGGGCTGAAACTGTACTCCGCCAAAAAATACGATGAAGCCGTGGCCTCATTCAAAAAGGCGCAGATGGCCGACCCAAAACAGAAAAACGTCTACTACAACCTCGGCCTCACCTTCTATGCCCAGGGCAACTACAGCGATGCGGCTATGGCTTGTAATAAAGCCGTAAACCTCGATCCTAATTTCGCAGATGCGCAGTACATGCTGTCGCTCGCCTATGCCAAACAGAAAAAATGGAGCGACGCCGAGCGCGCCGCCAAAGAATTGGTAAAAAGCAATAAAGCCAAAGGCGAACAGATGCTGAAATATATCGCCGATATGCAGAAGCGCTAACGCTACTTCTGTTTCGGCGGGAATTTCTTCAAAATGCGCGTCACCGCATCGCGGGTCTGCTTGGTGATCTTTTCCGGATTGGACGAGCTGGAGCTCCGCCTCATGCCGCGCCCCCGCCAGATGGTTCGCTCAGCAGCTGGATCGAGAATATCAATCGTCAACTGCGCCTCTTCATAGTCAGAGACCGATCCGCCCGAACTCCATCCCAATCCGGCCCCGGTGCTGGAGCCTACCGAACGGCCGACTCCAAAACTCACCGTTCCACCGCTTGAATCAATGCGCTGCTGGAATTCCATAAAATATTCCACATGAAAATGGGCTGCAGTTTTATCATCCGCCAAAACAAAACCTTTGGCCTGAAGATCTTCATTCACAGCGGTGCGAATCCGTTGATCATTTAAATCATTATCAATTCGAGGCACGCCGGTTTCCGGTTGAACGTCATGTTTCCATGCATAGGTTTTCAACGCTAAAAAATCGAATGATTCATCATAGTCGCGTTTAACCGATACCGATGAACAACCGGACAACAACACGGCCGCGGCCAGACAAAGAAAAGATGTGCGGTTCATAAAAAAGCCTCCAATGATTGGGACCCATTATAAAACCGGATGCTGGCCTGCCAAGTCTACCGTTCAGCTAAATCGCTTTTTCACATGCCCGATCATCATCTGGTCAATCAGCGAAGCTGGCAGAAAACGCGCGGCAAAATCTGCAGCATAGGCCGGAATCGTCACTTTATAGCGGATCTTCGGTTTCGGAGATTCCAGTGCATGTACAATTTTTTGCCCCACCGCTTCCGGAGGCAGACGGAACCGGTCCTCGGACATTCCGCCGTTCCGGCGCTTTTCAAAATAGGTTTTATACGCCGCGCCGAATTTTGATGAATCCACATCCAGCTTATCTTCGCCCTGCCCTGCACAGTTGGTCGAAAATTTGGTACGGATCGGACCGGGTTCAATCAGCGAAACGGAAATGGGATCGAGCGACAGTTCCACGCGCTGTGCATCGCTGATCGCTTCGAGCGCAAATTTGGATGCGGAATAGATGCCCATAAACGGAAGCGAGAGTCGGCCGACCACTGAACTGATGTTGACCACACGGCCATAGCCTTGTTCCCGAAAAACGGGAATCAGTGAATTCGTCAGTTCCTGCAGACCGAATACATTCACTTCAAACTGCTGACGCATGGCATCGCGCGAAATATCCTGAATAGCACCCGGCATCCCGAATCCCGCATTGTTTACCACAGCCCCGAGCTTTCCGTCATTTTTAACCAACACCCACTCGACCGCGGTTTTGATAGACTCGCTGGACGTGACATCCAGTTTTACCGCTTCATATCCAGCCAGTTTCAAGGCATCCAGATCGTCTGCTTTTCTAGCCGTTGGAAAAACCTTCCAACCCCTGGAACGCAGCATCTCCGCCGTCGCCAGACCGATGCCCGAAGAACATCCGGTAATCAACACCGACCGGTTTCCAACCTCTGGAACCTTCATTCGTAAAGTTCCGAAAGTTTGTGAAAGGTATAGCCTTGTTTGAGCAGCCCTTCGTAACTGTCCCGAATTGCAGCCGCGCTCTCTTTGCTCCAGATATGCCCGATCACAATCACATAGCCGTTTGCCTTGGCCTTGCTCACCGCATCGCCCCACGTCATGCGGATAAAATCGCGATTCTGGTTAATATCGAGAAAGACGTGGCGCTCCTCCACATGCATGCCCTGCTCTTTCGCAACACGCGGCACTTTCGAATTGTAGGCCGTTTTACTATCCAGAAAAAACAGGTCATGCGCCTGACAAAACCGCAACACCTCGCGGATCAGTTCCTCGTTCTCTGTCACCCTCGAACCCATATGATTATTAATGCCCACCGCACCGCGAACCGAGCGCATGTTTTGATCCAGAATTTTCCGAACCTTGGAAGGCCGCGTCGTAGCCATAATCGCACCGGGCCCAGTCTTCTTCTCGGTGTTATACGCTTCCATTGGTTGATGCAGAATAATCTCTTTTTTCTTATCCCGCCCAATGGCAATACAGACCTCTTTCGTCTGTTTCTGATGCGGCAGCACCGCAATCGTCATCGGAATGGGAATATCTAGAAACTGCTGGGTTTCATGCAAAGCCAGCCCCGCGTCATCAATCACCAGAAAGATTTTTTTCGCCTGAACCGATAAACACAACAGACAAACTGCGATTACTAAACTGACTTTAAATAAATGCATTATTCCCCATTCAAGTTCAGTCGATAGTCCTGACCACCGCCGAATTCGAGAATACGCTGCACGTGCTTCCCAAGAATATCGGCCTCAAGATTAACCTTCGTTCCCACTTTAAATTCAGACATGTCGGTTTCCAACAACGTGTGCGGGATGATGTGCACAATAAAACCATTATCCGTCAGTTCCGCCACGGTCAGCGAAATTCCGTCAATCGCGATGGATCCTTTATAGACCATCAGCATCAGCATGTCTTTGGAACACTCAATCGTGAACTTTTTATCCCGTCCGACCTCTTCAACATTCGCGATTGTGCCTGTGTTGTCGACATGACCCGTCACAATATGCCCGCCGAGCGTATCACCCAACGCGAGAGCCAGCTCCAGATTCACCACATCACCCGGTGTTTTTTCACCGAGGTTGGTTTTATCAAACGTTTCACCGAGCACATCAAACATCAGCTTATCATCTTCCATGGCCGCCACGGTCAGACACGTGCCATTCACCGCAATGCTGTCGCCGAGATTCACCGGCTTATCAAATGGACGATTCGGCACCATCGTAATGCGTCCCGCCGTGCCTTCCATTTTCAGATCCACAATATTTCCTAAACGCTGAACAATTCCTGTAAACATTCTACCTCTCCGGTTTTGCAATAATCAGTATGTCTTTCCCCACCCGTTCCAATGATTGGAACTTCAAATTGGTCATCTCCGCCATAAGCGCTCCGGTTTTTCCAAAGTTTGGAAGCCCGTCTGAACCCAGTAATTTTGGAGCCATGAAAAAGGCAAATTCATCCACGAGCCCCTCTTCGATCAGCCCCGCCGCCAATCGGCCGCCGCCTTCGCAGAAGACCTGCATCACATCATAGTTCTCGGCCAGATCTTTCAATATGCATTTCAATGATCCCTCGCGAACCAAAGTCAGCTCCGCTGACTCATCGGTTAGAATCTTTGCATGCGCCGGGATATTCGTACCCACCGCTACACGATAGGGCTTCCGACCCTTCGCAGGGCGCGGCATCAGCGAGGGGTCATCCGCCCGAACGGTAGCCGCACCGACCATAATCGCATCGGATCGCCGGCGCATTTCCTGAACCTTTTCGCGTGCTTCAGGCCCCGTAATCCATTTCGAATCGCCTTTGCTATCCGCAATTTTTCCATCCAGCGTCGAGGCCAGTTTTAACGTGACGTAGGGCAATCCTGTCGTAATAAATTTTTCAAACGGCGCAATCAGTTTGCGGCCTTCTTCTTCGCAAACACCTGAAACCACTTCGACTCCAGCGTCTTCAAGAATCTGAAGTCCCTTGCCCGCATGCGCCGGATTCAGATCAACCACCGAAACGACCACGCGGCCGATGCCCTTTTCCAGAATAATGTCCGTGCATGGCGGTGTTTTTCCGTGGGTGCAGCACGGTTCCAACGTAATGTAGAGCGTGGCGCTCTTGAGGTTTACCGGCATCGGCGGGAGCTTTTTCAAACAGTCCCGCTCGGCATGATTTTCACCGGCTTTATGATGCCAGCCCTCGGCAACGATCTGATCCTCCAGCACCAGCACGGCCCCCACCGGCGGATTCGGGCGGGTCAACCCCTCGCCCAGCTTCGCCAGCTCAATCGCCCGCATCATATATTTTTCGTCGTTTGTCATCTTTCTGTTTAACCACAAAGTCTCAAAGGACTCAAAGGTTCACAAAACCGGATCTATCTTCGTGTTCTTAGTGCCTTCGTGATTAATCTTCCTCAGCACCATGATCATCATCAAAGAGCGCATCCACAAAAGCCTGTGGATCAAAGGGTACGAGATCGTCTTCGCCTTCGCCGAGACCGGTGAACAGAATCGGAACATTGAGCTCGGTTTTTACCGAAAATAGGAAGCCGGCTTTGGATGAGCCGTCGAGCTTAGTGACCACAATGCCGGTCAGAGGAACGACTTCATTAAATTGTTTGGCCTGGATGACGGCGTTCTGGCCAAGCGATGCGTCGAGCACCATCCAGACATCGTCGGGCGCCCCTTCACGGCGTTTATTCATGGAGCGGCACATTTTCGGCAACTCGTCCATCAGCGGTGTTTTAGTGTGCATGCGCCCGGCAGTATCCACCATCACGACATCACAGCTTTTCTCGATGGCGGCTTCTACGGCATTAAAGGCCACGCCGGCGGCATCGTGTCCCATTTCTCCACCGACAAAATCGCACCCGACTTTTTCACTCCAGAGTTTCAGCTGCGAAGAACCCGCCGCACGGAACGTGTCCGATCCGCAAAGCATGGGCTTACGGCCTTCGGTCAACGCCTTCTTTGCGAGCTTGGCGGCCGTGGTGGTTTTTCCGGAGCCGTTGATGCCGAGCAACATCAAAACATAGGGCTTTTTATCCGCCGGCCAATGAAAGTCCGGCGTTTCGCCGAGTTCTTTGATCAGCATGTCAGTCAGGCGTTCCCGGCGCGAGGCTTTACGGGTCGGAAATTCCAGTTCGTCGACAATCGCCATCGTCAGACGCGCGGGAACATCGGAGCGTAGGAGAATCTCTTCGATCTCCTCCACGTCCATCTCCTCCAGATTGGTTTTAGAGGAGAAGACCTGGCCGATAATCGAGCGCGTTTTTTTCAGTGCCCGCAGCCAGCCCGCCATTATTCACCACCCCGCGGTTTATAGGTCGTACGCGCCGGGCGATCGATTTCCTGCCGGATCCGATCCAGCACCCCGTTCACAAAACGGCCCGACTGAAAACTGCTGAAGTCCTTGGCAAAATGAACCGCTTCGTTGATAGATACGACCGGCGGAACATCTTCGCGGTACATCATTTCAAAAAGAGCAACGCGCATGACCGTGCGGTCGACCGCGCCCATACGGTCGGAATTCCAGCGCTTGGCATATTCCGACAGCTTCGCATCGAGCTCTTCTTTGTGCTGCACCACGCCTTTGATGATTTCTTCGGCATAAGTTTTTTCGCGTTCAATCGGGTCTTTTTCTTCCCAGAAATCCTTCAACGCAATGTCGATGGGCTCCGGATTAAAATCGAGCTGAAAGAGGAACTGTACAATCCATTCGCGCGTTTCGCGGCGTCCGTTTACTTTCTTTTTCTGCATAGGACTACCCGAGCTTCCGCATGGCGCGTACGGTTTCAACAGCGGCTTCGGCCGCATACCAGCCGCGGGTGTTTTCACCCCCCAGGCAGCGCGCTTCCGCCTGCGCCCATGTGCGAACACCAACAATTTCGTTAATGACCGGAACCTGGTAACGGCAGGAAATATCGAGCACGGTCTGACCGGTGGTATCAATAATCATCTGCGCATGCTGCGTTTCGCCTTCAACCACAACACCCAGCACAATAAGGGCATCATAGCGTTTGGTTGAGGCCATTTTTTCAGC
>CAKZQV010000469.1 GCA_937141895.1 uncultured Verrucomicrobiota bacterium | reverse complement strand
GTGGACACCAAAGGCGCGGCGGCACTGGCGGAAGGAAATCCGGAAAGTTTCCTGCATGTGGTACGTGCGGAGATTGATCTGCCGGAAGGTACGGATCCTTATAGCGATGCGGTGTATGCCCAGGCCAAAGCGAATATTGAGCGCTTTAAAAATGACGGCATTCTGATTCGCGAAGAAGAGCCGGCCCTTTACCTCTATTCTCAGCAGATGGGCGATCACCTGCAGTACGGCATTGTGGCGACCTGCCATTTTGAAGATTACGAAGAGGGCAAAATCAAGATCCACGAAAAAACGCGCCGCGTGAAGGAAGAGGACCGCATTAAATATGTGGATACCCAGAACGCCAATACCGGCCCGGTTTTTCTGGCCTACCGCGATTCCGAAAAAATCAACGCTCTCGTTGAAGCCACTAAAGGCGAAGAGCCGCTGTATAAATTTTCTGCCGAAGACGGCGTGAAACACACCGTCTGGAAAATGGGCAATGTGGCTGAACTGGAAGCGGCCTTCGGTGAAATTCCGGCGACGTATGTGGCGGACGGACATCATCGTTCCGCTTCCGCCGCGAAAGTGGGCGCGATGCGTCGCGAGGCCAATCCAAACCACACCGGTGATGAGCCCTATAACTATTTCCTCGCGGTGATGTTCCCGGAAAGCGAGCTAAAGATTCTGGCGTACAACCGCGTGATCCTAACCCTGCCGGGTACGGAAGAAGAATTTTTCCAACAGATGGAAGAGCACTTCACGATCGAGAAAAACGGCAAATCCGTTCCTTCAAAATCCGGCGAAATCTGCATGTATATCAATGGAGAGTGGAGCACGCTGACCCCGATCTATATGCCGACGGCGACCGATCCGGTGGCTGCACTGGATGTGAGCATTCTGCAGAATGATGTGCTGGCTCCGATCCTGAACATTGAAGATCCGCGCGAAAGCAACGATATTGATTTTATCGGAGGAATCAAAGGAACCGAAGAACTGGAAAAATGGGTAAACGACGGCCGCGCGGTTATGGCATTTTCCATGTATCCGACCTCTATGGATCAGCTGTTTGCTGTAGCGGATGCCGGCATGCTGATGCCGCCGAAGAGTACCTGGTTTGAGCCGAAGCTGCGCTCTGGCCTGCTGGTTAATACGTTGGACTAAAAATCAGCCTATCTACAGATTACGCGGATTATCAGGATTTTATTATCGGGGTAATTTGCAAAATCTGTGGATTTTTTGTGCCCAGAGAATATGTCGGCAGGAAGCGCCTCGGACCAGTGAGGACGTAAGCCGCAGTTTTCCAATGTTTGGAAGCTGCGGCTTTTTTTGTGTCTGGAAATTCTTCGAAACAATGAGTACCTTTGTCCCTTCTTTTAAGATGAAAAGGGATGGTCGGTGAAGTTTCGGGGAAATATGAAGTTGGGTTGGGTTCTTTTTATGATGGGCCTGTTGCTGGGTTTCCAAGGTTTGGAAGCCGCGACGTTTTTGGGCGAGTCCTCCGCTGTTCGCGAATCAAAAGATAAAGACGATGACGACGATGACGATGATGATGACGGTTTTTCGTTGTTCAGTTTTTTCCGCTCGTCCTCGGATAAAAAATCCCCTCCGAAAGAAACCGTCGTGATTGATTCGACCGGGGGGAACGATGGTCCGACGGCTTGGGAAAACCTTCAGGATGATTTAACGGAAGATGTGCCGGAGGATTGGATGCCCAACCGGCTGCGGACGAGTTTTGAGATCGGTCTTCAGCATTGGGAGCCGTATAGCCGAAGCGGGCAGTTTGACGCGGACTATGATATTGATCCGGTGACCGTCACCACGGTGGATACGTCGGTTCGCGTAAAGAGCTGGGTGGTCATGCTGGATTACACGACATCGATCACGGATCCGGAAAATATGAAAAACCTGCTGGCCCAGGTCTCGCGCATTACACCGGGCGCGGGAATGTGGTGGGCGC
>CAKZQV010000468.1 GCA_937141895.1 uncultured Verrucomicrobiota bacterium | reverse complement strand
CATTAAAAAAGAAGTCGGCACAACACCCCCGGAATGGCTGATGAGCGAATTTCTCGTTCCGCTCGGCTTCGACCAGGCGGTTGTGCGCGGCCTGCGCGACAGCTAACCGGTCACACCGGGGAATTCTTCAAGGAGCAGTTCAACCTCGAGCTGCTCCTTTCCTTTTAACTGCAACAGAAAGCGCACGCTTTCCCCCACCGACTTACTATAGATAATACGTTCAATATCCTGCTGGCTTTTTACCTTCAGACCGTCCACCGCTATCACCGCCGTCCCCGGCTGGAGCCCGGCCCGCGCCGCTGGCGTATCGTTCCACACCTGCGAAATCACCACGCCGGCACCAGCAAAAATCTCATCCTGGAAACGTTTATCCACATCATAAAACGTAGCACCTATCCATGGCCACTCGTGCTTGCCGGTTTCAATGATCGATTTTGCCACCACCATCGCCAGGTTGGCCGGAACCGCAAAGGCAATACCAACTCCCTTTTGCTGGTCATCGGTTTTCTTGGCGGTATTGATGCCAATCAGGCGACCGTCCACATCGATCAACGGACCGCCACTGTTGCCTTCATTAATGGCGGCATCGGTCTGGATAAAATCTTCATAGGGCAAAAGGTCCACCTGCCGACCCTTCTGGCTGACATGACCCACCGTAACCGAACCCGCCAGACTGAACGGCGACCCGATTGCAATCGCCACCTCGCCTACGCGAACGCGGTCTGAATCACGAAATTCTACATAGGGGCAGTTGTCCGCTCCGGCATCCTTAATCTTTAAAACCGCGAGATCTGTGGCTTTATCATAACCCACCACAACGGCGCTCATGCGTTGCCCATCATTGAGTACCACTTCACCATCCACCGCATTTTCAATTACATGCCAACTGGTGAGAATATGCCCCATCTCATCAATGATCACACCGGAGCCTTCGCCCTTGCGCTCCTCCTGCACATCACGAAAACCCTGATAAATACCAAAAGGATCCAAGGCATAGGCTTCGCGTTTCTTAAATATATTATCGGTGCGAATAACCACCACCGTAGGCATCACCTTTTCAACGGCATCCGCAATGGATTCACTGAAGTCGCGTGCCGGATTGTGCGCGTCCAAAGGACGTTGCTTCGGCGTAAAGTTGGAAGGAGGAATATCGATGCGTCGGTACGAGGGCTCCTCCTTCACGCGCTGACGGTTCAGCGCAGAAAAAAGAGCACTCATCACCAGCGCACCACAGAAAATAAAAAGAATTGTACGCGTCCAATTCATCTACTCCTCCACCTCGAAAGGCACCTCTTTGAGCACCCCATCCTTTTTCACAAGCTTCTCAATCTTCTGCTCCACTTCATTCAGCTTTTTCGTACAGACCTCAACCAACTGCGAGCCCTCTTCAAAATGCTTAATCATATCTTCCAGACTCAACTCGCCGCTCTCCATCTGATCAACCAGCTCTTCCAGTCGTTCCAGCGACTGCTCAAAATCTACACTCTTCTTCTCATCCATCGTTCGTCTCCCAGCCCCGTTGCTTACTCTTTTTCCGTAACATTTGAAACCACTTTTCCATCAGCCAGTGTCGTCACCATTTCATCTCCGACCTGTATATCTTTCGCAGTACGCACCACCGAACCATCCGGCTTCCGCGTCAAACTATACCCCCGCCCCAGCACCGCCAGCGGATTTAGCATCCGCAGCTGACGTTCCAATGATTGGACGGTTTGCCGGCTGCGCTCCGCCTTCCGTTCCATCTCATGGCGCATCATCATACTCAATTCATCCACCCGCTGATGCGCCTGCAGAACCCCTGACTCCAGCAGATGCTCCATCCGAACATTGGAACGTTCCAACCGTTGGAAAATCGCGCGCGATTCCAGCTTCAGCAAATCCCCCATCCGGGTTTCCAACGATTGGATCGTCTGGCGATGTTGCTTCACCAGCACCGCTGGTTCGCGGAAAACATACGAATGCGCTGCGCGGTTCAACCGCAGCTGAAAATCCTTACTCATCCGCATCAGGCTTTCATTCAGCCGACGCTGACCCAGCGAAATTGCATCTTCCAGATCGCCCTTCTCCCGAACCGCCAGCTCCGCCGCAACCGACGGCGTCGGTGCCCGCACATCCGCCACAAAATCCGCAATCGTAAAATCAATCTCATGCCACACCGCCGAAATGACCGGAATTTCCGAAGCAAAAATGGCGCGGGCTACCACTTCCTCGTTAAACGCCCAAAGATCCTCAATCGACCCTCCGCCGCGCCCGACAATCAAAAGATCAATCGACCGATCAAACATAGAACAAGCGTCCCGCTTGTTTATCCCCGCATCGAGAAGCAAGCGGGACGCTTGCTCTACATTCCGTTTATTCAAAAAACGAATCGCATTCGCAATACTCTTGGCAGCCGTCGGTCCCTGCACCGTGACCGGGGCGAGTAGAATCTCAAGATTTGGAAACCGGCGCGTCAGCACATTAATAATGTCACGGATTGCTGCGCCGGTCGGCGAGGTAACCACCCCGATCTTTTTAGGCAGAAGGGGCAGCGGCTTTTTCCGATCCTTGGAAAAAAGGCCCTCGGCATCCAGTTTCGCCTTCAGCTTTTCAAACTGTTCCTGGAGGTTGCCCTTCCCGGCTTCCTCCATTTCAGAAGCAATCAGCTGATACCGCCCGCTCGCTTCGTAGAGACTCGGCCGCGCCAGCATCTGAACCTGCATTCCGTCCTTCGGACGAAACGTAATGTTGGCATTATCTCGCGCAAACATCGCGCACGAAACTGCAGCACCGGCATCCTTCAACGTAAAATACCAATGCCCACTGGAATGAATCGTCACACGCGAAAGCTCACCTTCCACCCAAAGCTCGCCCATGGCGGATTCCAGCACCATCCGCGCTTTGCGGTTGATCTCGGAAACGGAATAAATCTGGCGTTTGGAGTTGCTCATAATAAGTAGAACAAGCGTCCCGCTTGTTTATCCCCTGTTGGCCAGCAAGCGGGACGCTTGCTCTCCATTCTCCTAAATCGCAATACGAATCCGTTCAATACTCTTGGCTTTGCCCGTCTTCATGTCGACGTCGACGATCGCGCCTTCGAGGGTCGGGTCGCCTTTCGCCACATCAAATTTCTGCGGGACACCCGTCAGGAATTTTTTA
>CAKZQV010000467.1 GCA_937141895.1 uncultured Verrucomicrobiota bacterium | reverse complement strand
AGCAGGCGGAGTATTATCTCCTGAAAGGGACGGCGCTGGCCTTCCTCGGTAAAGCACTGCCAGTTCTCGCAACGCTCATCGGTGAGAACCGGCAGATGCTTGCCGAGATCCTCGGCCCGCCATAGAGGATTTTTGCGTAAGGATTCCTGAGGCATTAGATCTTAATCCGTAATTCGTATTGCGTAATTCATTCGGCGAACTGAAGAGATAATGCCTCCATAGTGCGCGGACAGCGAGGACGCCGTCCCTCCACAATTACTTCTGTGTTTATATGTGTTCATCAGTAGCTCTATATATTCTTTAGCGAATTCTGTATATCTTCGATCAGGTCATCGGCGTTTTCGATGCCGACGGAGAAACGGACGAGGCCATCGGTGATGCCGACCGCTTCGCGTTCTTTTTTGGGAATCGAGGCGTGGGTCATGGAGGCCGGATGACAGATGAGCGATTCGATTCCGCCTAGGCTTTCGGCCAGCGAAAACAGCTTGAGGTTTGAAATCAGCTTCGCCACTTTTTCGAGTGGAAGGTCGAAGATCGCGACGACGATACCAGAACCGCCGCGCATCTGTTTTTTGGCCAGCTCGTGCTGCGGGTGCGACGGGTGGAACGGATAGCGCACGGTTTTGGTTTCTTCCAATGATTGGAGAAAGCAGGTGATTTTCAGCGCATTTTCCTGATGCTGCTTCATGCGCACCGAAAGGGTTTTCAGTCCGCGCGAAATGAGCCAGCAGTCGAACGGCGAAGGATTCAGGCCCACCGCCTTCTGAGCGAAAATCATCTTTTCGTTCCAATCCTTGGAATTGGTGCAGACCACGCCGCCGAGACAATCAGAATGACCATTAATGTATTTGGTCGTGCTGGAAAGACAGATATCCGCGCCGAGGGCGATCGGGTTCTGAAAATAGGGCGAGGCAAAGGTATTGTCGACCAGCAGATCAGTGCCGGCCTCGTGGGCGGCTTTGGCGACGGCCTCGATATCGATAATTTTCAGCAGCGGGTTGGTTGGGGATTCAATCCAGACCAGCGCCGGTTTTTGTTTTCCAATCTCTGGATAATTGGCCGGGTCGGAGAGATTGACATAGGAAATGGTAATGCCGAATTTTTTGAAAACCTTGTCGTAGATGCGGTAGGTGCAGCCGTAGATGTTTTCTTCGGCCACGACGTGGTCGCCAGACGAAAGGGTGGAAATGACGGCATTAACGGCAGCCATGCCGCTGCCGAAAACGGTGGCATATTCGGCCTGCTCCAGATGCGCGAGTGTTGCGCCCAGGCGGTCAAAGGCCGGGTTACCGGAGCGGGTGTAGTCGTAGCCGCGGGTCTGCCCCGGCTCGAGCTGGGCAAAGGTGGACGTCAGATAGACGGGCGGAATGACGGCCCCTGTTTCTTTATCCGGTTCCTGTCCGATGTGAATGGCTGCTGTATCAAATTTCATAATAGAATAAATCCGCTCATGTTTTCAGGGTTCGGAAGCTACTTATCTTGCGCCGCTTCGTCAAACCCGCCGTCTTTATAAAATTGGCGGTGAGTAGTTGTCGGTTCAATGGGAAATGTGAGAAAACGTTTGAAAGGAAATTAATTATGAAAACCTATTTACCCATCTGGATTGCGCTCTTTCTTGGAGCCATCGTGACGGTTATTGTTTCTGAAAATGTCAGCCCTGAATTACAGAACACCATGCTCAAAGAGGGCGGCTGGATTGAGACCGCCTCGTGGATCTCCTATTTCGTGGCGGCGGCAATGATTTTGGTGCTGATGCTCCGGTTTCCGAATCGCTGGTGTCTGGCCGTGGCCACCATGCTGCTGGGCATGCGGGAGCTTGATTTTGATAAACGGTTCACGACCATGGGTATTTTTAAGAGCCGTTTTTATGGCAGTGAAGAGGTCCCGCTTTCTGAGAAGCTGATTGCTGCACTGATCACGGCAGCCGTTGTGGTGACGCTGATTTTTGTAGTGAAAGAGCATCTGCTCCCCTTCATCAAGCGCGTCACTAAACGCGAAGGCGCATCGCTGAGTGTTTTATTTGCCGGGGGGTTGATGGTGTTTGCTAAATCCATCGA
>CAKZQV010000466.1 GCA_937141895.1 uncultured Verrucomicrobiota bacterium | reverse complement strand
CTTTGAGTCGCACATTGCGAAAGACGGTGAAAGAATAAAGCTGGGTAAGATCACCATCGAAGTACTCCATACACCCGGCCATACTCCCGAATCTACCTGTTTTTTGTTGCGAGATGAGAAGGGAAAACCTCACGCGCTGTTCAGCGGCGACACCTTGTTTATTGGAGACGTTGGTCGGCCGGACCTGGCCGTGAGCGATGCCGTTTCCGAAACAGACCTGGCTGGAATGCTTTACGATTCGCTGCACAAGAAGATCATGAAACTGCCGGATGACGTCATCATCTATCCTGCTCATGGTGCGGGCTCTGCGTGTGGAAAAAACATCAGTTCAGAAACACACGCTACTTTGGGAGAACAAAAGAAGACCAATTACGCCCTTCAGAAAATGACCAAAAAGGAATTCGTCAAAGAATTGACCACGGGTATTTTACCGGCTCCCGCCTATTTTGCTTCCAATGCCAAATTGAATATGCAAGGCTACGGCAACATCGAGGAATTGGTGCAACAGAGTTTAAACCGCTTGAACGTGGAAGAAGTTGAGGCATACATGGATGCTGGTGCCCTTATTGTCGACTGCAGAACTCCAGGCGAATATGCCGAGGGCCATATACCGGGCGCAGTATTCATCGGGCTCGATGGTCAATTTGCGATTTGGGCGGCAACGATGATCAAAGACCTTCACCAGCCTATTGTCCTGGTCACTCCCAAGAAGCGACACCGCGAGGCAGTTATCCGTCTGGCGCGGGTTGGATTCGACAATGTGAAAGGCTATTTGTCGAGAGAGATGCGTGGATGGGAGAAACGTGATGCGGAACGCACAGAGCATTTTGACGCCCGCCTCATCAATGACATCAAAGATCTGGGCACAGTAGTCGATGTCCGAAAACCTGGAGAGTACAAAGCAGCCCACCTGGAATTTGCTGAATCCATACCGCTCGATTACCTGTTGGAAAACCTCGATGCGTTTAAAAAAGACCAGCGCTATTTCATCCATTGTAAAAGCGGTTACCGCTCTATGATTGCGTGCTCGTTTTTGCGACGCGCAGGTATCGATGACATCTACAACGTCGACGGAGGCTTTGATGCCCTCAAGCAAACCGCCATACCCATTTTAGAAGAAACTTGTCAAAATTAACCTACCATGATACGAACAATCCCCATCCTGTCTTTTTTAACGATCCTGTTTGGCTGCGGTCCGCAAACGGGTCAAAGCGCTAACTCCGATTCCGCTCAACAATCGGGTGAGTACAAAGATCTCGGTCCCTCGGAAATGGCCGATAAAATGAAAAGTGAACCCGGCACGGTACTCGATGTCAGAACACCGCAAGAAACCGCTCAAGGTGTTATAGAAGGAGCGGTGCTCATGGACTTTTACGAAGACGATTTTCCCCAGCGCTTTAAAGAACTCGACAAAGAAAAGCCGGTTTATGTCTATTGCGCGAAAGGAGGACGCAGTAGCAATGCTGCTGAAATGATGGTTGAAGCTGGGTTCACTAAAGTCTATAACCTCGATGGTGGCATGACTGCATGGGAAGCCGCCGATATGCCAACCCAACAGAC
>CAKZQV010000465.1 GCA_937141895.1 uncultured Verrucomicrobiota bacterium | reverse complement strand
CCGACGCCGCCCTCATCACGATCGACGCTTCCGCTGGCATTCAGGTCGGCACACAGCGAGCATGGAAATCGGCCGAAAAAAGAAATCTACCACGCGGCATTGCCCTCACCTGCCTCGATAAAGACGACACCAATTTTGATGACATCCTGCTCGAAATTAAAGAGCGCTGGGGCGACGACCGATGCGTGGCCATGGTCCTGCCAACCTCCGATGGTAAAGCGATTGATATTCTCAACACGCCCATGGCCGACGTGCCTGACGATATGAAAGATCGGGTCAAAGGCATTAAAGACCACCTGATCGAACTCGCTGCAGAAACTGACGACTTGCTCATGGAAAAATATTTTGAAGGCGAAGAGCTCACCGCCGATGAGTTTTCAGAAGGCATCCGTAAATCGGTTCACGACGCCCACCTTATTCCCATTTTCGCCACATCCGTAAAGGCAGATATCGGCGTGAAAGAGACGATGGATTCCATCAGCCGCCTATTCCCCTCCCCGCACGACTATCCGGTCAGCTGTGCCGAGGGCAATGAAATCTCCGCCGAAGAAGACCAACCCTTCTCCGCTCAAGTATGGCGCTGTTTCAATGATTCTTTTGTGGGACAGATGACCTTCATCCGCATCTATTCCGGCGTGCTTAAACCCGGCATGGAAGTCTACAACCCGGTCAAAGGCGAAAAGGAAAAAATAAGCACCATGCTCTATGTGGACGGAAAAAAAACGACCGAGGCAAAGGAAGCCAAAGCCGGCGATATTGTGGCGCTGACTAAACTCAAACACACCTACCTGAATGACTCCCTCTGCGCCATCGGTTCCGATATCAAGTTTGAGCCAATCGTATTTCCGTCTCCGGTCTCCGCCTATGCCGTGGAACCGAAGAACAAAGCCGATGCCGATAAAATTGGACAGGCGCTGCACCGCGCCACCGACGAAGACCCTTCCATTCGTCTCGACCACAACACCGAAACCCACGAGCTCGTACTCTGGGGTATGGGCGACATGCATCTGGAAGTGACGTTGGAACATATTAAAAATCGCTCCAACGTGGATATGACCCACCACACCCCGAAAGTCGCATATAAGGAAACCATCACCGGTTCCGGCGAAGGCCACTACAAACACAAAAAACAATCCGGCGGTCGCGGCCAATATGGAGATTGCTATATCCGCATCCGGCCAAAGGCAGATGATAGTTCGGACTGGTTTATCAATAAAATTGTGGGTGGAGCCATTCCTGGAAACTTTATCCCGGCTTGCGAAAAAGGCTTTGTGGAAGGCCTCGAAAACGGTCCGCTGGTCGGCTCCAAGGTCATCAATGTACAGGTCGAGCTCTACGACGGATCCTATCACGATGTCGATTCATCCGAGGTCGCCTTCAAAATTGCCGGAGCAAGAGCGCTGCACGAAGCGATTGAAAAATCATCGCCCGTGCTGCTAGAACCAATAATGACAGTCAAAGTAGTCGTTCCCGATCAGTTCATGGGCGACATCTCAGGACTTTTGAACACCAAACGCGGTCGCATTCTCGGGATGGGTCCCGAGGATGGAATGCAGGCCATCGATGCCGATGTCCCGCAAGCCGAGATGTTCAAATTCTGCTCGGAGTTACGTTCGATCACCAGCGGACAGGGCTCGTTCGAAATGGACTTCGCCCGCTACGAGCAGGTTCCTGCTCACTTGGCCTCCAAAGTCATCGACACAACGAAGGCCGCCAAAGAGGAGTGAGTTTGGAAAGAGGAGAAAAGTAAAAGAGGAAACATGCAAAAAACGCCCCGAACGGGGCACCCCGCGGGCGGTCCGGGCATCCGGATCGCCCGCACTTTTTTTAACCTCGTGGTAGGGACCGGTGTCCCCACCGGTCCGCATACACCCGCATCGGACGCACGGTTGAAATTAAAAAACGGATTAAACTTAAATACTAATGCCCAGTTTGTTATCAGGAGGTATCGAATGCTTTTAGACGAAAGGAATCGTATGAAAACAGTATTAGGGATCACCTGCGCACTGGTTCTCACCGGATGCGTGACCACTTCAGAACAAAAACAAAACTGGGACCAAGGCGGCACCGCAACAGCAGCACCCGCCAATGCCTCGCACTGGACCGCTGAACAATATGAAGACGTACTCGAATGCGTATCCATCAACCGCAGGATCGTGCTGGAAAAATGCGGACAAGATAAGGCGGCCGCATACAGCTCAAACCTCTCGAAGGAAATCTACCTCCTGGACTACGAAGACGCCATCAACCACATCATCAATATGCGCAAACACATGATCGCCTTCCATTCAAAGTAGATCGATCTCCCGACCACCGGTTCTTGAGTAGAGTTCACAATTTCATTAGAGGGACAGGATCAATCCATCCTCCTTAAAAATTGACATAAACCCCTCCTAAACGGCTTGCCCGTTTCCAAGGTCTGGAATATATTGCCACACCCTTCAAAGCCCTGGTAGCTCAGCTGGATAGAGCAACGGACTTCTAATACGAAACGGGCGTTTTTTCCTGAATTATCTCCAGTGATCCTAAGATTGCATCTCATTTATATTAAACATATTATGTTAATATTATTTTAATCCCGAATGATCCCGAATCCGCTTAAATTTCGTCGTCGGGTTACAACTTTGGGTTACAAGTAGGCGGGTTGCTTTTCGTTTTATGGCTCCACGAATCCGTTGCTCCATAGTGATTACAGTGCATCGGATTGAAATTTTGATCCCTTGCAACGACGCCATATAATGTGTTCTTACGCGAAAACTTGTAACTCTCGGAGGAAACGGATTTGGGACACTTAAAAATTCGTTGCTCTCATTTCTCCATATGAATTCGGATATGACCTCTGCTCTTTGAATGCGTTCAGGGTTGTGGGGAATTTCATCACTCTGCATTCATCCTGAATTTCTTTGTTTCATATTGTATAAGCAGGTAAGGTCTCGAATTATTATTGGGTTTTGCAGTGGGGAATATCGTGAATTCTGAAAAGTGTATTGAAAAAGCATCGCGGCTTGTTGAATATTTGATTCGACTGACTGATCTGCAAAGAAAATCGATTAAGGATATAGCTAATTACGAGCAGGTTCTTTGGTTTCATGATGTTCCTCAATTAAAAGGTTGTTTCACACCGGCATGGGGTGCGGATCAGGATATTGACGATAGTGTATGGCTGGAAGTACAGACCCGTCGTGAACCTGCACTGCCAAAAATACCTAAAATTTGCGCCGATTGGGTAAATCAGGCAATTCTGCGCACAAAAACAGAGATGCCTCTGCTTAATCAGACGATTACCCGGCAAGTAGAGAATCCAGAATGGTCTGAAGAATCGGATGAACCCCAGTTTTTATATGAGCAGGATGACCTGAAAGATCACCCTGAAGTTCAGGAAAAATGGGAACGCTATATTGAGGAGCAATGGATTTCCTGGACGGAAGATCACAACGACTGGACCGCTGTTCAAGCCGTCTACTCCAAACTGTTTACAATATACCAAGAACAATTAAAACTGGGTGAGCAGTTTGAGCTGATCGTTGGCACGGGTTTGTTGGTTTGGCAGACACCAGAAAGTCAGCAGATATACCGACACCTTTTGGTGGCGACAGCCGCGCTGGAATTTGAATCTAAACTCGGAAAATTCACGGTGCGTCCAAACCCCGATGGTGCTGATTTGCGGGTCGAGTTGGATATGTTGGAAAGTGCGCAACCTCCCAAGGCTGAAGAGTTGGCTCGGCAGGGCTTGGTTGCGTCTGAAGACAACCCTTGGGCGCGTGGCGTGGTTGATGGCGTTCTGGAAGGGTTGGTTCATTCCATAGACTCAAAGGGCGAGTTTTTTGACCGATTGCAAGCTGAAACGCCTCGAACGGTTGGAAAGCCAGTGTTGGAATATGCGCCTGCACTGATCTTGAGAAAGCGCTCCGAACGGGGACTGACAGAAACGCTCAAAAAAATGAAGGAGCAGGTTCTGAGTGGCGAGGAACTTCCTGTCGAATTCAAAGATGTGGCGGAAATCTATCAAGCCGGAATCGATGAAATAGAACAGGATGAAAGGCCGTTTGCTGACA
>CAKZQV010000464.1 GCA_937141895.1 uncultured Verrucomicrobiota bacterium | reverse complement strand
CCGCCATGCGAAACACGTCCAGGTCGGCCTGCGCATCAACCCCGAATGCTCGACGCAGGATCCCGAACATGCGATCTATGATCCGTGTGCCCCGAAATCGCGCCTCGGCATTCGGCGCAATGATTTTAACGGACAGGATCTGACCGGAATTACCGGACTCCATTTTCATACCCTTTGCGAACAGAATTCGGACGATTTGGAAACCACGCTGAAAGCGGTTGAGGAACAGTTTGGCGACATCCTGCCCCAAATGAACTGGGTAAATTTCGGCGGCGGACATCATATCACGCGTGATGATTATGACATAGATCGCCTCGTCAAACTGATCAATGATTTCAAGGCAAAGTATGAGGTGCAGGTAATTCTCGAACCCGGTGAAGCGGTTGCGCTGAATGCGGGTGTGCTGGTCACCACCGTATTGGATATTATCGATAATGACGGGGCCATCGCAATTCTCGATGTTTCCTGCACCTGCCACATGCCCGATGTACTGGAAATGCCCTACCGCCCAGAAATTGAAGGCGCGGGACGTCTAGGCAAAAAAGCACATACCTATAAACTGGCCGGCCTGAGTTGTCTGGCGGGCGACGTGATCGGCGATTACTCGTTTGACAAACCACTCAAAATCGGCGACCGACTTTATTTTCAGGATATGGCGCACTACTCCATGGTGAAAACTACCTTCTTTAATGGCATCCAGCATCCCGACATTGCCATCAAACGCGGCGAGCAAATTGAAGTCATTCGAGCATTTGGCTATGAGGATTATAAAAGGCGGCTATCTTAACCACCCGCTTTGCTAGAGGACACAGAGATCACAGAGTTCATATTAAAGCCTCTGTGCTCTCCGTGTCCTCTGTGGTAAAAATGCCTAATGAAAACGTTTCTGGAATCGAAGCTGCCGGTACTCTCGCCGGAGGAGTGTCTATTTCATATTATTCCTGCGCCTTATGAAAAAATCGTGGCCTATGCCGGCGGAGCAGGAAAAGGGCCTGCCGCGATTCTTGATGCCCGGAAACCTTTGATGGAATCAGCTGTCCGAGTTCGTATGGCATCTATACGCACAAAGCGCAATACGGCGCGGATTTTCTGGAGCGCGAACTTTCCAATGTCTGGAAATCAAACAAAATTCCGGTGCTGCTCGGCGGCGAACAAGGCGTTACGCTTTCCGCCGTAAAGGTGCTTAAAAAAATGGGTGAAGAAATCGGTGTTGTTCATTTTGACGCACGGCCCAATCTCCAGCCTGCTCTGGAAAATGATGCCTATCATCATGCTTCGGTCATGATGCATGTACTCGATATGGATTTCCCTCTATGTCAGATCGGTATCCGCGGCGGCTCACTAGAAGAAACCGAACGGCAGAAAACCGGCAGTGCGTTACCCGCTGATTTTCCAGATAAAGTGTATCTCTCCATCGATGTCAGCGTGCTGGATCCCTCCATCATGCCCGCCACGCGGACTCCGGAACCGGGCGGCTTCAGCTGGCAGGAACTTTTCCAATGGTTGGAAAACATCGTGGCCGAAAAAACGGTGATCGGATTCGACGTGGTGGAGCTGGCGTCGATCAAAGCGATGCATGCACCCGACTATCTCTGCGCCCGCCTGATCTATAATCTGATGGGACTGATCTCCCGGGCCTAAGTAAATTTCCGCCAGTCACCGAGTGCTGTAATTTCTTTTCCGAGCGTGGCTACTTCCGGCTCAGCAATAAATCCGCAGACCGTCGTCCCATTTTTCAGCTTCACTTTTCCAATTCCCAGCGGCGGCGGGATGGCGCTGACAAATTTTCCGAAGGCGCTAAAGGTGAGCCGATAAATTTCTATATAGATTCGCGCGCCTTTTTCCGGATCACGAATCAGGCCCGGCTTAGCAATACCGCCGGTTTCGAAAGCAAACATGCGGTATTCTCTGGCGGTTTCGGTGGATTCTACAAACGCCGCCTGTAGCTCTTCCAGCTGATAATGAAGCGGGTGTCCATGCAGGTGCGCACCGCACACGGCGAGATCTACCGTTCGTTTTGTTTTTACAGGCTCATACGGCATGGGGCGTTTTTCGGTTTTCCCTACCCGCAGTCCCGATACCTGATGCAGTCGATCGGCCAGCTGCAGCAGCTTTCGATCATGCCCGGCAAAAGAGACCAACGTAACTCCAAATGGGATTTTGGAGGTCATCGCCGTCGGTACGGCAACCGCGGCATAATCGAGCAGATTCATGTAGTTGGTGTAAAACCCGAGGTTTGTATTGAGCTGCACCGGATCGGCATTCACCTCATCAATCGTATAGCACGTTCCTGCGGTCGGGGTGACCAGCATATCCACCGATGCCATCACCTCATCCGCAACCCGCTTAAAGGCCTGCAGCTGATACATCGCTTCAAAAACTTTAGGGGCCGGGATATCGAGTCCGGATAATATAATCGATCGCGTGGTTTCAAGTACCGCATCAGAGTGCTCTTCAATAAAAGAGCCCACCGCGGCATAACGTTCATTCACCCATGGACCGGAATAGAGCAAGTTGGCTGCATCGAGGAAGGGCTGAAAATCAACTTCAATGGGCATCCCGCCTGCCTTCACCAGCATGTCCACACACTGGAAAAAAGCGCGTTCATATTCCGCGTTTCCAAAAAAGGCCAACTGCTCTTTTTTCGGTACGCCGAAGGTCCAAGCTTTGGAAATAACCGGCGCCTGAACCAACTCACGCGCATACGCATCGGCACCATCAAAGCAACAGGCCGTATCTAACACGGACTGGGCATCCGCCGCATCGAGAGCAAAAATCGACACACAGTCGAGACTTTTACAGGCCGGTACTACCCCGGAACAACTGATCAACCCTTTCGACGGTTTCAGCCCGATCAAATTATTAAAGGCAGCCGGAACACGCCCTGAACCCGCGGTGTCGGTTCCAAGAGAAAATGAGCAGCAACCCTCTGCAACTGCAACAGCGGAGCCGCTGCTCGATCCGCCGGAAATATAGGTCGGATTAAAACTGTTCGGGCAGGCTCCGTAGGGTGAGCGAGTGCCGACCAGTCCCGTGGCAAACTGATCCAGATTGGTTTTGCCCAGCGGAATCGCACCGGCATCGATCAGTTGTTGAACAACAAAAGCCGACGTCTCTGGAACATAGGTATAATCCGGACATCCGGCCGTCGATGGAATCCCCCCGAGATCAATATTATCCTTAATGACAAACGGAATGCCATACAGCGGTTTGGTTTCCGGGGATTCATCGGCAAGCGCCTGAACATAGCCCGCAACTTCATCCGCCGTGAGTTTTCTGATCCATACCTCCGGCGCCGTCTCCTCCATTTTTTTCAGGCACTGTTCGATGACCGACTCAACGGTTGCTTCTCCCCGTTCATACGCCTTATGCAATGCACTGATCTGTAAACTTTTCATTTTTGTTTAAACCACCAAATACAAGAACCACGCGAAACAGATCCTCTAAGCTTTTCGTGTATTTCGTGGTTGTTCCTATGTCTTAGATTTAATAGCACACACCGGTTGGCCCTGCTTGACAGTATCTCCGGCGGCGCAGTAGACCTGAACCACTTCGCCAGCCACCGGCGCAATAACCGGAATCTCCGTTTTCATACTTTCCAAGATCACCACTTCGGCACCCGCCTCGACCGTATCGCCCACATTAACCTGGCACTGCCAGACACTCCCGGCGACGGTCGCTGTGACGGCCTCGGTCCCTTCCGGAATTTCAGTTTCAACCGAAGTGGTTTCCTGCACCGCTTCCTCAAAAGTCAGCAGGTTGTTGTCCACCCAATGCTGATACTCCTCTGCAAAGGCCGCCTGCTGCCGAGTTCTGAACGACTCAATACTTTCCGCCTGATCCTCCAGGAATCGGTTATACGCATTAATATTGAAGGTCGTCGTTTCCATGTTCAGCGAGAACCGGCCCTTCAGAAAATCGCGGCGCATCTGCATCAGCTCGTCGCCGGAAACCAGATAAAATCGCACCTGATCAAAGCAACGCAGCAACCACGGCTTACCCGGTTCAAATTCTTTCGTCGTATGGTACCGGTTCCACATCTGCACGGTACGCCCGACAAACTGATAACCACCCGGCCCTTCCATGCCGTACACACACATGTAAGCCCCGCCGATGCCCACCGCATTTTCCGGAGTCCAGGTTCGGGCCGGATTATATTTAGTCGTCACCAACCGATGCCTTGGATCGATCGGGGTCGCCACCGGAGCACCGAGATATACATCGCCGAGCCCCATCACAAGATAACTGGCAT
>CAKZQV010000463.1 GCA_937141895.1 uncultured Verrucomicrobiota bacterium | reverse complement strand
CACCACCGAAACCGGCATGCTGTTGACCCGCCGTAACGTTTCCCGCGGGTTTGTTGCCCTCACCCCGCGCCTCAGCGGCGGCGGCCTCGCGCGCTGTGACGGCGAAATGAAGGATAAACTGCCGGTCATCTATTACATGTCCATCCGCGCCATGCAACCCATCGCGCAGCAGATGATCGAAGACGGGCACGATCCCAAAACACCGGCCGCCGTGATCTATAATGCCGGCGGTGAAGATGAACAAATTTTCAAGACCACACTGAAATTCCTCCCTGATCACGCGCAGAAACACTGTATAAAACAGCCCGGCCTCATCATGGTCGGCGAAACGACCACTTACGGATATAAGGACAACCTTGGAGCATTGCAGGGCAAACGCATCCTGCTCACCTGTTCCGAAGCCATTCAGCAGAAAGCCGTCGACTTCGTTCGCGATCTGGGCGGGAAGCCTGTGCAGCATCCTCTGATTCGACTGAAACCGCGACGCAGCTATGAACTGGGGTTTGAAAACATCGACTGGCTCGTCGTCACATCCCCCTCCTCGGTCCGTGCTTTCATGCAACTGGTGAATGACCAGAAGATCGGCTACCGCGCCATTCCAAAAATTATGGTTTGCGGCAGGGGCACCGCCGCAGAATTTGCGGAATACGGCATTCAGGTCGATGCCCAGCCCGAAGGGAATTTCAGTGCAGTGGCACTGAAAGAACTGGCGAAAAAAATCGTTAAACCGGGCGAAAAGGTTCTCCGCGTTCGCTCCGACAAAGCCGGCCCGGATCTCGCCGAAAGTTTCCAATCATTGGAAACCGAGATCGAGGATGCCATCATCTACGATAACGAGCAGATTACCCACGAAGAGCTTCCGCCGTTCGACGCCGTCTTTTTTGCCAGCGCTTCGGGTGTCGAATCCTTCATCACCCAATGGGGCGTCCAATCATTGGAAAACAAAACCAGTGTCGTGATTGGAAAACCCACTGCCGAGGCGATGCAGGCAAACGGAATTGAGCCGGATGTACTGGCCAAAACAGCAACCATTCCTGGTGCAATCAACGCTCTTGCTCAGTATTTTGTCAGCCGGTCGATTGGGTAAATGATCTCCCTCGATCCAGCACCGACGCCGGAAGCGGCCAAAATGACCGACCGTTTTTTTGAACCGGGCGGCCTGCTGGAAAAGCACTGTGCGGAAGATGATCTCCATTTTGAACTTCGTCCTCAGCAGCAGAAAATGGCCCGGGCCATTGCCGATGCCGGCGGATTTGGGCATCACCTAGCCGTCGAAGCCGGAACAGGGGTAGGCAAAAGTTTTGCTTATCTGGTTCCGCAAATTCTGACCGCCTTGGAGCACGAAACGCGTTGCGTGATTGCCACCTACACCATCACGTTGCAGGAACAACTGATGCACAAAGATCTTCCTTTTGTGAAGAAGGCGCTCGGTCGTGAGTTTAAAGCCGTCATGGTCAAAGGGCGCTCCAACTATCTCTGCCTCCTCCGCCTGCAGCGCGCCCGACGGGCCAGCGGCGACCTGTTCGATGCCACCAGGGAATCACAGCTGGATAACATCTATGCACTCGCTCAGTCCCGGCAATTGGGCGACGGCAGTTTCCAGGAATTGGAAGAACAGCCGGATTATGAGGTCTGGGGCACCATCTGTGCGGAAACCGGAAACTGCACCGGAAAACGCTGCCCGTTTTATAAAGAGTGCTATTACATCAACGCCCGCCAGCAGATGATGGATGCGCAGGTGCTGGTGGTGAATCACTCGATGTTTTTTTCCGAACTCGCGCTCCGGGCCGAAGGCGCGGCGATTTTACCTCCCTACGGCTATGTCGTCTTCGACGAAGCCCATCAGATGGAACAGGTGGCCTCCTCGCATCTGGGCATCCGGCTGTCGCTCTATCAGATTGAATACTGGCTGAATCGCATCCACAGCGATAAGCGTCGCGGCATTCTTTCCGTCTTGAAAGACGGCCATGGCACTTTTATTGCGGATCAGGTGCGCGATGCGGCTGATAAATTCTTCGAAGCCGTAAAAAACCACTTTAAGCTGGGCCCGCAGAAAACCCAGCAGCGCATTTTTGAACCACCGCCGATTGAAACCGACCTGCCGCTGAAACTGACCAACCTCTGTACGCACCTCAAGGTGGTGACGCAGACGACCGACAACGACGACCTGCAGGCCGAAATTAAATCCCTGCGCAATCGCGGGTTAGAGTTGCGCGATACGGTCGAATCCTTTCTGAAACAATCGCTGAAGGGCCACGTCTACTGGGTTGAAGTTCAGGGGCGCCGACGCCTGCCCGTTCTCCATTCCGCCCCGGTTGATGTGGGGCCTATTCTCCGGGAAATGCTGTTTGAAGAAATTCCGTGTGTGGTGATGACGAGTGCAACGCTGGCCGTTGGCAACAGCCTTGAATATTTTCGCCAACGCGTCGGTGCGCATGATTGTGAAGAATTACGCGTCGGATCGCCCTTTGATTATTCCCGCCAAATGCAGGTTCAGATTCCGATCAATATGCCGCCGCCAGCCGCACCGGATTTTGAGAAAAAGGCTGTAACGGCGATTAAATATTTTGTGGATGAATCCGCCGGCCGCGCGTTTGTCCTTTTCACCAATTCCCGCTTCATGAAAAAAGTGGCCGATGAGCTGCGCTTCTGCTTTGAAGAGGATGGCTACGAATTCCTCGTGCAGGGCACCGGTATGCCCCCGAAACGCATGCTTGAAAAATTCCGTAATCATGAGGCCGGCGTACTGTTCGGTCTCGACCGTTTTTGGATGGGCGTGGATGTTCAGGGCGAAGCATTGAGCAATGTCATAATTACCCGCCTGCCTTTTGCCGTGCCGGATCATCCTCTGATTGAAGCACGGTTTGAGGCCATTGAAGCGCGCGGTGGAAACCCGTTTAAAGAATACTCCCTGCCCGAAGCCGTACTCAAATTTCGTCAGGGCGTGGGTCGGCTGATCCGCAGTGCCAACGATTTCGGCACCGTCACCATTCTGGACTCCAGAGTCTGGAATCAGTGGTATGGTCGGTTGTTTCTCGATTCCATTGAGGAGTGCCCGGTGGAACAGGTGGAAGTTCCAAACCTTGGAAATTAATCGAACGGCATTGTGATCGCCTGATCAAAAGGCGTTCCGTGAAGCGCCTCGGCTTCAAATAGCATCGCATCGTCGCGCTCTTCGACCGTCTGCACCGGCTCGATCGGCTTTTCCTCCACCACCGCATCCGGGGTATTGGAAATATTTATCGGTTTCGCGAGCTGTTTCTTTTCAGTCACCGGCTCCTGCATCGACAGAAAACCATCCATTGGCTGTTCGGAAATCACAATCCCGGGTTCCGCCGGGGCTTTTCCATGCGATTGGTTCAGCACCAGCAGAATGACTGCTGATGCCATGATCAGACCGGCTATCGCTATTTTTATCGCTTTCATTACACAGATGCAGCCAGATCCTTTTCCGACTTGCACACTTAGAGATAGCGTTTTTTATGCCGAACGTAAAGGTTTCACCTTTTCGCGTGCCGGAATGCTATTCCGTTACTTCGGCCTGAAGCCGGATATACCCTTGCGACTGAAGTGGAATCGTCGATTTCCAAGTTTCCTGATCCGCAGTTTCTCCGACTTTGACTGTAGTCACCGCATTGGAATCCCAGCCTCCAAAAAGCAAATTACCTGCATATTGAGTTTCAACCGTAGCTTGAGGGCGGAATTTCGCCACCTTGTACGTGAGTGAAAACTCTTCATTCTGCTGATCAATCGCATACGTATAGAGATCATCTTTGAAATGAAATGTCAGAGCATCCAGTCCGACCGCGAACTTCCAGATATTGGCAATTCCATCTCCTGCAGGATCCTCCAGAAGGCCCCGTTGATTCGCCGGAATATTCTGGACCTGTACCCACCCGTTGTAAGTAAAGCCGGTCAGCCATTCCATATCTCGTAGCGCGCCAAGCAGTTGCGGATCAATCGTATGGATGGCCGCAAAATATCGGGGTTCCATGAAGGACAAAAATGGAATTGAAGTATCCCAATGCCCGATACTGGATCCCGGCTCATAGGTTGAAGGCGCATACATTTTAATACGGGCCCCAGTGTTTGCTTCTTTAGCTTTTTCACCGTCCCAGAAAAGCGCGTTGCTGGTCAGCGCTGAAGCCCGGGTCGTCTGGTCCATATTAATCAAATACGTACCGTCCCGCCAAAGGAAGTGGTCATACACAAAAGGATCACCATCTGAGATAAAATCACCGCTTGAATCCATACCGTCGAGAAATCCGAGACCGTGGGACATTTCATGAATGACGATCGTCACAAAATCAAAATCTTTGCCAGGAGGAACATTACCATCGAGCCCGAAATAAAAATCATCCACAAAGTCAGATGAATAGGTAATTTGGATATCCCCGTCCGTAGGCCAGAAATCAGCACCCAGCAGTTGGTTTGCAAGGGCGCTGACATAAACCGTATTTACCTTATCGAACTCTGCATCTGACGGCTCAGAGGTTCCAAGAGAGATCGGTCCGGCCTGCCCTAATACGCCCTCAGATAACGGATCAATGCTGGCCTCAACTACGACCGGCACCGTTCCGAACAAGGTACTGGCCCATATGGCGACGGCATGTTCCATAGCCGCACGGCGCTCAGCACCCGACGTCGGATCATTAAATCCCTCATTTGCGCCGTCGGTGTAATTAATGGTTACCGGCAGTGTTCCCGAATTGATGGTAACAGACAGCGGTGCTATCGAGGCGGGTTCTCCGCTGCTGACCAAAGAGCTTTGTCGTCCATCAGGCAGTTTGTAGGTGTAGGTCGATAATTTTCCGGCGGCATCTGTTGATCCGTCCACACATTGGCCGTCAACCGTTGTACGTTTAAACGGGATGTTATCTGAAACGGCAATCAGCGTCCTGTTTGTTGTACCTGTTGATTCCAATATTCCATTTTTCTTAAACTTAAATTCGGGCAGTTTTACCTTAGCAAGTGAGTTTGTATCGACCGCAAAAGAAGACCAGGCGGCGCGCATCCGAACCCGATCATTCGTAATTGAACCCTGCGACCAGGTGTAGCTGTCCGCAACACCCAACCCATTGTTTGAGAGTTCTTTCCATAACAACGGTGACACTTTGAGCGACTTTCCGGCGGAGTCGTATTTCAAACCGACGGTTTTTCCGGTTTTTCCATTTTTAAAAACCAGCACATCGCTTCCCGCTTCCAGAGAAAAGCGTCTCGGAAAACTATATTCGTCAGGCTTGGCCACCCCCACGCTGAAAGATCGTATAGTGCCCGGAGAGGATTCAACATCCACCTCTCCAATCATCTCGATATTTGCTGCCCGGGCAAATCCCGGAAAAGCCAAGATCACGATGAAGGCCGCGGCACTGAATATAAAATGTAATGATTTCATCATGTTCCTATGCATGTATTCGCGGCATAGAGAACACGATTACAAACAAGCTCTAACTTTCTACCCGTCACGCAAACTGGCACCTAGTTGCTTGCAGAGAAAATCCGTTAGTTTCTGGTGCACTTTGTTCACTTTTTTATCCGTCAGCGTCTGCTTGGCGGAACGATAAACAAAGGTATAGGCCATACTTTTTTTGCCTTTCTCAATGCCTTTCCCAGTGTAGACATCAAACAGGGCAAAAGATTCAAGATCTTTGGGGTTTGCTTTCTGGATGAGTTTTACAATGTCTTCATGCTGCACCGATTCATCCAGAATCAAGGCAATGTCCCGGCTCATGGACGGGAACTGGGCCAGATCCACAGTTTTGGCAATTTTAAAGGTGTTTTTCAGCAACGCATCCAGCTCAATTTCCGCGGCAGCAACAGCACCGGTCAGACGCCATTCATCGCGCGCCTTCTTATTCACCAGGCCCATTTTTCCAACCGTTTTACCGCTCAGCAGAACCGCAACCGATTTTCCGCTCTCAAATTCCGGATAATCTTCGGCTTGAAACGAAACGTCCAGTTTCTGGAAACCGGCCAGTTTTTCAATCAGCCCTTTCATCCAGACATACATCTCTTCATCAGAAATGGGCGTCCGTTTTTCAAGCAGACTGCGGCCCACCGGCCCCATCATACCCAGCGAAACCATTTCGGCCTGAACCGGAGCTCCATCTAAGCGTTTAAAGGTGCGGCCCAGTTCATAAAAGCACGCTTCGTTCACCTGGCGCGAATGGTTGCGGCCCAGGCTTTCCACCAGCTGTGGAATAAGTGACGTGCGCATCACCGACTGATCCATCGAAATCGGATGCGGAAGCTCTTCGCGCTCGGCTTTGTTTTCGGTATTGAAAAGGTCCAGCAGCGGCGTGCTCACCAGTGTGTAGTTCATAATTTCGCTAGCGCCCAGTCCCTGCAAATTATTCCGAAGGTTGGAAACCGCGCGAACCCGGGAATCGTCCGCTTCCGGAATAACTTTGGCCAGTGGAGTTTTGGTCGGAATATTATCCACGCCATGAATCCGGGCAATTTCTTCCACCAGATCCACTTCGCGTTCCAGATCGAGGCGGAAGCTTGGCACAACCGCAACCGCTGTTTCGCCGTTATCCTCTTCCAGTCCGATTTCCAGCGTCTGGAAAATCCCGCGCATTTTATCGGCCGGGATTTCCGCGCCGATCATTCCTTCAATACGCTTGAAGCTGAAGGGAATTTTAATCTGCTCTTTCGTACCCGGATAAACATCAATGACGCCCGCACACAGTTTCGCGCCCGCAATCTCGCACATCAGCTGTGCCGCGCGCCGACTGGCCAATTCGACAGAATCGGTATTAATACCCCGCTGATAGCGATAGGCTGCATCGCTCAGAAACCCAAGTTTTTTTGCCGTGTGACGAATGGTCGACGTTTCGAACGCCGCGGCCTCAAGCAGGATGGTTGTGGTGGAATCGCTGATCTCAGAATCCGCACCGCCCATCACACCACCGATGGCAGATGCTTTCTCGGCATCGGCAATCACCAGCATATCTTCAGTCAGCTCGCGTTCCTGATCGTCGAGCGTCTTTATTTTTTCGCCAGCGCTGGCCGTACGGACAATAATCTGTTTTCCAGCCACGGTGGCCGCGTCGAACGCGTGCAGCGGATGGCCGGTTTCGAGCAT
>CAKZQV010000462.1 GCA_937141895.1 uncultured Verrucomicrobiota bacterium | reverse complement strand
GCGGTTGATGCCATTCCCTGCCAGTTCTGCTCCGGGGAACTGGAGTCCACCATGGTTGAGGCCTTCGAAAATGAGAATCCTGACGTTATTATTATTGAAGGGCAGGGGGCGCTGAGTCATCCGGCCTATCTGACTTCGGCTTATATTCTCCGAGGCAGTATGGCGAACGGGGTCGTGCTTCAGCATGCACCCGCCCGTACGCATCTCGGCGACTTTCCGGAGGTGCCGATGCCGACCGCAGCCTCTGAAATTAATCTGATTGAAACCTTTGGCCGCACTAATGTCATCGGCTTGACGATCAACCACGAAAATATGAGCGACCATGAGGTGGACGATGCGATAAAAATCCTCGAGAAAGAGTTCGGTATTCCGGTCTCCGATGCACTGACTCGGCCCGAAGATCGGTTAGTCGATATGGTGACTGAAGCTTTCCCTGTCCTGCAGGAAAAGCTGCGTGCGTGCACCATATGATTGCACCTCGATTAGAAATCGACCTCGAAAAGTTACAATTTAATGCTCAAAACTTAGTCGGCCGCTTGGCCGCTAAAGGCATTTCGGTTACGGCGGTCATGAAGGCCACACTTGGTGCCCCCGAAATTGCGAATGCCCTGCTGCGGGGCGGGGTGAAGATGCTGGGTGATGCACGCATTGAAAATATCAGCACAATGCGACGCGGCGGCGTATCAACCCCGATGGCGCTCATTCGCTCTCCCATGATCAGTCAGGTAGCGCGCGTGGTAGAATCTACCGAACTCAGTTTTAATACGGAGCTTGATGTCATTCGCAGGCTTTCGGTCGCGGCCCAAAAAACGAAGCGGGTGCATGGCATCGTTCTGATGGTTGAGCTGGGCGATCTGCGCGAAGGCGTTATGCCAAAAGATCTTCATGAAACGGTTCGTCAGGTGCTGCGCTTACCGAATATCGAACTTAAAGGGATCGGCGCCAATCTGGCCTGCCGCAGCGGGGTATCGCCCGATGCGGTGAATATGGGCGAGCTTTCCGCCTTGGCAGATTCGATAGAATCGACTTCCGGCATTATTCTGGAAATCGTTTCCGGCGGAAATTCAGCCAATCTAGACTGGGCGTTGAGTGGAGCGGACACCGGACGTGTGAACAACCTGCGTCTGGGAGAATCAATTCTGCTGGGATGTGATCCGCTCCATCGTAAGCCGATTGCCGGCCTGCATACCGATGCGATCAAGCTGGTGGCCGAGGTGATTGAGTCCAAGGTGAAGCCATCGCAACCCTGGGGCATCACAGCGCAAAATGCCTTCGGAGCACCTGCTCCTCCAAAAACACATGGCCACATCCAGCAAGCCATTCTTGCCATTGGGCGGCAGGATATTGATCCGGAAGGGCTTGCTCCTCCCGCAGGAATCGAGATTCTCGAAGCCAGCAGTGATCATTTAGTCGTAAGAACCCAACGAGGGCATCAATCGGTAGGTTCTGAAATTACCTTTCAGTTAAACTACAGTGCACTGCTCCGCGCAATGACCTCGCCCTTCGTTTCCAAACTCTGGAAAAATCAAAGATCCATTCCGCGTTCCGTAGTGGCGCACCCGGAAACATACCGGTTTGTTAGCTGTTAGTTTTCACTGAGCGCCTTCCTGAATAGGGAGAGCGGTTGTGGATCTGGAAAAAATGGATTTGTTCATTACGGTTTCATAATGAAATGTGTATTTTGTGCCGCTATGAAGAAGTCAGAAATTTTGAAAGCCGTGATTGAAGCGTTGGAAGAGGAGTTGCGGGTGCAGCTGAAGGGGCAGGCGATGGCGGCTGAGGGTGCAACGCATTCGGAGGCTAAGGCGGAGAGCAAGTGGGACACCTGCGGGCTGGAGCAATCCTACCTCGCCCGCGGGTTGGCAAAGCAGTTTGAAGCATTGTCCATCGGCGTAATGGAACTGCGCAGTTTCCGACCGGCGGATTTTTGCGGGAAACCGATCGGGGTCGGAGCCTTGGTGCAGACGGACCTGGACGGTTATCAGGATTTCTTCTTCCTGCTGGAGTGCGGCGGAGGGACCGAGGTGAAGGTGAGCGGCCAGACCATTACCGTCATTACCCCGGAATCGCCGGTGGGTTGTGCGTTAATGGGGAAAATGCAGGGGGAGCGCTATTCGTTCCGCGCCGGTAGCGAAGGAACCATTCTCGAGGTGGAATAGCCGTTTCCAAGGGTTGGAAAACAGGCGAAAAAACCTTGAGAAACTGTGCTTTACACGGGGTAGGGCGGTGCGTATAGTCCCGCTCTTACTTTTGAGAGAGAACTATATCAATAGGAGTCCATACTCATGGATCAAGCAGTAAAAGCTGAAGTTAAAAACGAATTCAAGCGTGGCGAACAGGATACCGGTTCCGTTGAGGTCCAGGTTGCATTGCTGACCGCCCGCATCAAGGAATTGACCGAACACCTTAAGATTCATAAAAAAGATCACAGTTCACGTCGCGGCCTCATCATGATGGTAAATAAGCGCCGTAAACTGTTGAGCTATTTGCAGAAAAAAGACGACGCACGTTATAAAGAGCTGATCAGTAAGCTTGGACTTCGTAAATAAGTCGTTTGACCGGATGTTCAACAATCCGCAATTCGTTTGTAAGCCCTTTATCACAAGTAAAGGGCTTGCTTCGTATATGAATGCCGCCGAGGTGGTGGCAAAAAACAAAGAAAGGTGCGCTCTTCAGAAACTGAATATTAAGCAAGGGCGCAATTAATAGTTATGAAGGGTACAACCAAAGTAGAATTCGAGGTCGGTGGAAAAACCATGACCCTCGAAACCGGCCTGCTCGCAAAGCAAGCAGAAGGTTCCGTTACATGCGGAATCGGAGCAAACATTGTTTTCTCCGCAGTTACAGCAGCCAAAGAAGCCCGCGAAGGATGCGATTTCTTCCCGCTTCAGGTCGAATACCGCGAGAAGTTTTATGCCGCCGGTCGTTTTCCGGGTGGCTACATCAAGCGTGAGGCCCGTCCTTCCGAGAAGGAAATCCTCACCATGCGTGTTACCGACCGTCCGATCCGGACCCTGTTCCCGGATAACTTCCACCGTGAAGTTCAGATCAACAACATGCTGTTCAGTTGCGATGGCACGCTCGACACCGATGTGCTCAGTGTTAACGCTGCTTCCACCGCGCTGACGCTGACCGATCTCCCGTTTGACGGCCCGATCGGTGCAGTTCGTATTGTTCGTAA
>CAKZQV010000461.1 GCA_937141895.1 uncultured Verrucomicrobiota bacterium | reverse complement strand
CCGACCATTCCACCTGTCCGGTGGAAAAATCCATATCCCACCGTCCCAGACGGGCGATGCGGTGCGCCTCCTGCAGGCGTTCTTTGCTCTCCTGCAACTGTGCCGTACGGATTTTGACCTCACGGCGGAACCGCCAGCTTAACAAAAGAAAAATTACAGCAGAAACAACCGCGACCGAGAACACCAGCTTCAACCAGACTGGGATCGGCACGCCCGGTCCATGGTCCGACCCAAACCAATAATCAACACAGCGGTAATAAAGCGAATTCCGGTCCGCCTTCCAGACCTTCAAAACAGCATCAATATCCGTCAGCACATCGGCATGCCGCCCCTGCTTAGCCGCAAAGTAGATCGGAGCCGGAGAAAACTGAATGGCCGTGCCCACCACATTAAACTTTCGGGCATGCCGCAGGCCATAGACATTCGGAGCCACACCCGCGTCAATCTCACCCAAAGCCAACGCCTCGAAAATATCCCGATGCGAATCAAACTCCCGCGTCTCAACATCAATCCCGAAGGCGTCTGCCAAATTGATAAAATTCCGGCCGTGGATGCCCCGCTTCATGATGCCCACCAAGGCCATATCCAGATCTAGCAGACTTTCAACCTCAGCGCCCGGCGTCACATAGACCTGGCTCCAGACATCAACTACGGACACGGAACCGTAGTCCATCACCTCCGCACGTTGCTCAGTAAATGACACCGAAACCATCAGGTCCAGCTCTTCAGTCTGAAGTTTCTCCAGGCCCTCCGCCCACGTCACCGGAACAAATTCAAGCTGCCAGCGATTTCGTTCCACGGATATTTTACGCAGGAGATCCACATTAAATCCCTGGGCCACGCCCTCCTGATCCATGAAATTCAGCGGCTCGAGATCAAAGATGCCCACACGAATAATCTTCGCGTCCTCCGCCGATGCAGTAGACACCGCCCAACAGGTCCAAAACACCCATAGCCACCGTTTAATTTTCATCAACAACTCCCGCAGAACCGAAGCCTCCTCGGCCCTTCAGATCCAATATCTGGAAAAATAGAATAAAAAGTCGCATAAAACAACCCTGTCACTATCCTGTATTCATGCTACCTCAATGGATTATCGAAAAGAAACGCGACGGGGCCGAACTCGACACTCAGGAAATTCGCGAATTTATCGCGGGCTACACCCAAGGCGACATTCCCGACTACCAAATGTCCGCCCTCGCCATGGCCATCTATTTCAACGGCATGAGTCCGCGCGAAACCGCCGACCTCACCCTCGCCATGATGAATTCCGGCAAGGTCATCGAGCCCGATAATATTCCCGGAACCAAAGTCGACAAACACTCCACCGGCGGAATCGGCGACAAAATATCCATCCCCCTCGCCCCTCTCGTCGCCGCCTGCGGCGCCACCGTCCCCATGATCTCCGGTCGCGGCCTCGGCATAACCGGCGGCACCCTCGACAAACTTGAATCCATCCCCGGCTACCGCGTCGGCCTCTCCGAACCCGAATTTTTCCACCCCCTGGAAACCTGCGGGTGCTCCATGATCGGCCAGACCGCCGAAATCGCGCCCGCCGACAAAAAGCTCTACGCCCTGCGCGACGTCACCGCCACCGTTCCCTCCATCCCGCTCATCGTCTCCTCCATAATGTCCAAAAAAATGGCCGAAGGCATCGATGCCCTGGTTTTAGATGTCAAATGTGGATCCGGCGCCTTCATGAAAGGCATCGAAGATGCTCGTTTACTTGCACAAGGCTTGGTTGATACGGGCAAGGCCATGGGCAAAAAGGTCACCGCCCTCATCACCGACATGAACCAACCCCTCGGACGAAACGTCGGCAATGCCCTCGAAATTCAGGAATCGCTCGATATTCTAAACGGAAAAGGGCCCGCCGACTCCCAGGGTCTCACCCTCTCCCTCGCCGAAGAAATGTTGCGTGTAGCCGAGGTCCATGACCTCGGAGGCGGGGTCATGGATCCCGCCCTACACCTGAATGACGGCTCAGCGTTTGAAAAATTTGAACAAATGGTGAAATGTCACAGCGGTGACCTCTCCGCAGGACTTCCAAAGGCTGGAAACTTAATTGAGTTTCCCGCCCCGAAATCCGGCTTTATCTCAAAATGTGATGCCGAACAAATCGGCCGCGCATCGCTGCTGCTCGGCGCCGGCCGCGCAAAAACCACCGATTCCATCGATCATGCTGTCGGGATTTCTAACCTTCGGAAAATCGGCGAACCCATCGAAAAAGGCCAGCCCCTCTGCGTCATTCACTCCAACGGACACGAACATAAGCAACACCTTTTCCAAACCTTGGAAACCGCGTTCCGCATTTCACCCGACCCCGTCGAGACAACCCCACTGATTCTTGAAGTCATGCAAGCCTAAGAAAATGCAGATTAAGCAGGAACCGTGGTTTTCAGCACCAAAATCGGCGCGGCAGATTTTATGCTATACCCCCCGAGACGGGCCGGAATCAGCACCGATTCCCCTTTGGCCACCAGCTCCACCTCGCCCGCTGCATAGGCGATTTCAAAACCGGCGTCGGCGCAGAACAGCGCATGGAAACTGGTTCCATCGGCTAGCAGTTCGAGCGATTCTTCGACCTTCAGTTCATCGAGAATGAAAAATTCGGAGGTGCAAATGTTCCGAACATTGGAATGTATGACCTTCGGCACACAGATCGGCTCGGACGAATCTTCAAAATCAATCACCTGCAGTGCTTTTTCCACATGCAATTCCCGCGGTTTTCCATCGTTCCCGACACGGCCCCAGTCATACACCCGATAGGTCGTGTTTGAATTCTGCTGAATTTCGAGAATCAGGCAGCCCGCGTCAATAGCATGAACCCGGCCGCCCGGCACGTAGGCCGCCCCGCCTTTTTCCGCCGGACAGGTACGCAGGATCGATTCAAAGGATTCTTCCTCAATTGCCTTTATAAAACCCTCTTTGGTGGTGCCGGGCATGAGGCCGCAAAAAATCTGAGACGGTTCATCATTCAGAAAATACCACATTTCGGTTTTGGGTTCGCCCTGAACTTCTGCGGCATTTCCATTGTTTGGATGAACCTGAACACTCAACGGTTTAGCCGCATCAATCAGCTTGATCAGCAAAGGAAAATCATGGCCCTTCACATTGGAACCCAACACCTGCGCCGTAGACCGTGATGTTGGTATATGGTGAGGTACACACATCACCGGGG
>CAKZQV010000460.1 GCA_937141895.1 uncultured Verrucomicrobiota bacterium | reverse complement strand
AAATTATGGAGCTTAGCCTTTGTTCTCTTTGCGATCTCTCGTGGCAAATAATCACACTATTTCTCCGCCGGATCTATAACGTCGTGATCTTTGTAATTTAACGAATCCTTTAGAAACAGTGGATGCATAAAAAACGCCCCCCCGAATCTTCGGGGAGGCGCACATCTTTCAACAAAATGGATAAAAGGTTACCAGGACGCCTTTGTCATGCCCGGGATCTTACCTTCGGAAGCCATTTCGCGAAGGGTGATACGGGAGAGACCGAATTTGCGATATACCGCGTGCGGACGTCCAGTGACGGAGCAGCGGTTCATAACGCGGTTCGGGTTGGTGTCGAGCGGAAGCGAGCGAAGCTTACGAACGGCAGCCATACGATCCGCCGGGTCCGTATCCGGATCAGCGATCGTTTTTTTGAGTTCCTGACGCTTTGCGTAGTACTTGTTGGACAAGGCGATACGCTTGTTGTTTTTTACGACTTTGCTTTTCTTAGCCATATATATTCATTTCCTTTTTGTTGAAAGATCCGTGGATAAAACATATTCGCGAGGGGCGGTGCAATATAAATAGTCGAAAAAATAGAGGGCAAAACCGCGCGCTTAGGGCTGTTATTATTAGAGATTATCAATGCACTCATGTTTTTTAAACTTGAATGCCCCCCCGCAAACCGTATTTTCTACCGCCAACGAAACGTACTTAGAACTCCAAGGGAAAAATTACAATGTCCAAAATTAATGATCTAGGCACTGCAACTCTCACCTATAAAGACCTGACACTTGAACTGCCGGTATTCGAAGGCTCTGAAAAAGAAAAAGCCGTGGATATCCGGAAACTGCGCGCGTCAACCGGCATGATCACCTACGACCCCGGATTTGTGAACACCGGATGCTGTCAGTCCGATGTCACCTATATTGACGGTGAACAAGGCATTCTCCGCTACCGCGGGTATGATATCAACGAGCTCGCTGAAAAGTGCGAATTTGTGGACGTCGCCTACCTGTTGGTTCACGGTGTACTGCCGAGTCCGGAACAGCATAAAGAATTTTCAGATCATCTGAACTCGCATGCGCTGTTGCATGAAGACATGCGCCACTTCTTCGATGCCTATCCGGATCACGCGCATCCGATGGCAACGCTCTCCGCCATGGCGGTTTCGCTCTCCACCTTCTATCCGGAGCTCGAAGACAGCAGTAACGAGGAAAATATCGACTACAAGGTAACGCGCCTCCTTTCCAAGATGCGCACGGCCGCGGCATTTGCCTACAAGAAATCCATCGGGCATCCGATCGTTTATCCGACGCACAAACTGAAATACTGCGAAAACTTCCTGAACATGATGTTCCACACGCCGGTGAATAACTATGAAGTCGACCCGGTCGTTGCCAAGGCGCTGAACAAACTGCTGATCCTGCATGCAGACCACGAACAAAACTGTTCGGCATCCGTTGTGAAAATGGTCGGCAGTGCGGGAGCCAACCTCTATGCCTCCATTTCTGCCGGTATCTGCGCCCTGTGGGGGCCGCTGCATGGCGGCGCCAACCAGCACGTGATTGAAATGCTGGACCGCATCATCATCGAAGACAAAGGCGATGTGAAACGTGTGATTGAGCGAGCGAAAGACAAAAACGATCCGTTCCGCCTGATGGGCGTCGGCCATCGCGTTTACAAATCATACGACCCGCGTGCAAAAGTGGCGAAGATGATGTGTAAAGACGTGTTGGATGCGCTGGGTGTGAGCGATCCGCTGGTGGATCTCGCACAGGAACTGGAAGACGCCGTACTGGCTGACGACTACTTTGTAGAACGCAATCTTTACCCGAATATTGATTTTTATACCGGCCTGACGTATCGCGCCATGGGCATCCCCACGGACATGTTTACGGTGATGTTTGCGATCGGTCGTATGCCGGGCTGGATTGCTCAGTGGCTGGAAATGCGTGAAGATCCGCACGGACGTATTGGTCGTCCGCGCCAGGTCTACACCGGCCACACACAACGTCCGGTGGATTAGGCAGGAACTGAAATGAGCAGAAAAAGAAACACCGGCCGCCATCAGGCGGTCGAACTGAGCTTTCTTGAGAAGGTTTCGGAACGCCTGCCGGAGGATATTGAAATCCTCCAGGCTCTGGCGGATCTCTACACGAAGACCGGAAAATATCAGGAAGGGCTCAATATCGATGAAAAGCTGAGCCATCAACTGCCGAACGACGATCTGGTCTGGTACAATCTGGGATGTTCCTATTCCCTGACCAATCAGGCCGATGCGGCATTTGAGGCGCTGACAAAAGCGGTGGAGCTGGGCTACTCAGATTATGACTGGATGAAAACCGATCCTGATCTGAACAGCCTGCACGTCGATCCACGTTTCGAATCCCTGCTCAGCTGGCTTTATACCGCCTGTAACGAAGAAGAGTAGTCATCCATGGTGCAGCTGCGATCTATGATCGCGGATCGAGGTCGCAGACCTCGGCTACACCTTGTCGTTGAACTTTCTAACATTGGAATCCGTGTTCATTAGGGGTTTTAAAATCATTCGTATTTGGGCTACATTCACGACTCTTTTCCAAGGTTTG
>CAKZQV010000459.1 GCA_937141895.1 uncultured Verrucomicrobiota bacterium | reverse complement strand
CGGCTTATCAATAAGGAAATGGTTACGGTTTTCTTCGAGCGAAACCAGCATCAATTGAATTCAGCTCAAAGAGCGCGCTTGCGCAGTGTTAAGGAAACACTTAGATCCAATCCCGATTATACGGCTGTTATAACGGGCTATGCCGATAAAACCGGGAGTGCAGCTATGAATGCCTGGATTTCTGAAAAAAGAGCGACAGCAGTTAGAGATTATCTTTTAGCTCAGGGCATTCCTAAATCTAAATTGATTATTAACTACCTGGGCGATGAGCAGAGTCTTTCACCCAATCCTGCAGATAGAAAGGTGGAAGTGCAGTATCTTTTGAATTATACGGTGGAGGAATAATCTCTATCCAAAACACCTTTTAAAAATTCCTTTGCCTTCAGGATATCTTCCCGACTTGCATCCAAATGCGTTACCAGCCTGATTCTATTGGGGCCGAAAGGAACGCCTCGTAGGCCATGTTCTTCCAGTTTATCCAGAAAGTATTGAGCGCCAAACTCTGGATTCACATCAAAAATCAGAATATTGGTCTCTGGTGGAATGACCGAAGTAACCTGCTTTAATTCATCGAGGTTTTCAGCGAGGAGTTGTGCGTGATCATGATCTTCAGTGAGCCGGTCAACATGGTTATCCAGAGCGTAAATGCCCGCCGCAGCCAGAATTCCCGCCTGGCGCATACCGCCTCCCATCACTTTGCGCGCTCTGCGAGCTTCTTTGATAAAATCCGTGCTTCCCAAAAGTACCGAACCAATAGGCGTACCCAATCCTTTGGAAAGGCAGATGGAAATGGAATCAAAAAGAGATCCATAAGCTTTCAGGTCGTGACCATTCCGAACAATAGAATTAAAAATTCGGGCTCCATCCATATGAAATCCCAATTTTCTAGACCGGCACAGCTCAGACACGGCCTTGAGCTTCTCAAAGTCTGCGCATTTTCCACCGCCGCGGTTAGAAGTGTCTTCTGCAACCACCAATGATGTCCGCGCTAACCAGTCCTGGTCGTCGTTGATTAGTGCTTCAACTTCATCTGCAGAGATTTGATAAGTAGAATTTCTGATCAGTTTTACCGACGAGAATGAATTTCTCCCGATACCACCCCCTTCGTAATTGTATACGTGAGCCGATTCGTGGCAAATCACCTCATCGCCGGGTTTGGTGTGCACCTGTATGGCTATCTGGTTGGTCATGGTTCCCGAAGGACAAAAAAGCCCTGCTTCAAAACCAAAAAGATCTGCAGCTTTTTCCTGGAGTTGATTGATGGTGGGATCTTCCCCAAAAACATCGTCACCCACTTCAGCCTTCATCATGGCTTCCATCATGCCTTTAGTGGGCTTAGTAACCGTGTCGCTTCGCAGATCTATCATTTCTTTCGGGCTATCATTATTCCATCGCGAATGGGAAATAAAACGTTTTCTACGCGCTCATCAGCCAAAACCATTTTATTGTACTCGTTAATGGTCCTTGTATCCGGGTCATCCTTCAACTCCTGTTCATCAAGCACCTTCCCGCTCCAAAGCACGTTATCGGCGATGATGTAACCGCCTTTATTCACTTTTTCAAAAGCGGCATTGTAATAATTGATGTAATTGTTTTTATCCGCATCGATAAAAACGATGTCGTATTCTTTATCCAGTGTGGGGATAATATCCAGGGCATTTCCCACGTGCATTTGGATGCGATCAGCATATCCCGATTTTTCCAGAAAACGCTGGACGAAGGGCTCCAGCTCTTCGTTGATGTCGATGGTATCAATCACACCGCCTTCCTGCAATCCTTCCGCAAAACAAAGGGCTGAATAACCGGTATAGGTTCCCACTTCCAGGATGTTTTTGGGTTTGATCATATGGCTGAGCATGCTCAGTACTCTC
>CAKZQV010000458.1 GCA_937141895.1 uncultured Verrucomicrobiota bacterium | reverse complement strand
AATACGCCCGATCAAAAAGCATGCCTTGAGATGCCAGCTTGTCGATGTTCGGTGATTTCACCACGCTGTCGCCATAGCAACCCAGCTCCGGTCGCAAATCATCGATGGAGAGGAAGAGTACATTCATCCGTGCTTTTTCTTCGGCATGAGCGAGTGTTGCAATCAAACTTGCAGCGCATAAAAATCCAACTGTTATTTTCATCATATATCCTTTGGTTGTTTCATGGTTATTGTTCAATTAATCGGAAAAAGGTTGAGCTATTCGTTGGGGAGACGGTTACCGATGGAAATCCCCATCTATTTCATCACCAGTGCAAGGAGGGTGTCCAGACAGCGAAGCGCATTGCGCTTGGCGCTTTGTTTTGCGCGGATTTTCCAGCGGTCGTATGCAAACAGCCAATCGACGAAATCGGTACGCTCGACGACCGGTTGAGCTGGAAGGGTATGGAATACATCGCATGCATTCTTTTCGACCGGACGGGTTTCGGGTGAAGTGCTCAGACGGCGCTGGCGTTTCCGGCGTGCGAGCCAGGCACCCATGCCGCCCAGACCGAACAGCGACAAGGTGGCTGGCTCGGGAACGGCGGTGCCGTAGGCCTGCATCTGCAGCGACGACCCGGCGTAGGCCGCCCAGCCCGAGGCATCGTTGGCACTGGAGAGCGGCATTCCGTAGCCCGCAACGTCCGAATCAAACGCGGCGGAGTCGGTGAGGTTCCACCAGTAGCGCGTGGCGCCGCTGCTCTGGTCGACGGATGCCACAAACCAATAGGTCGAGTTCGCGGCCAGCGTTACGGTGGTGCCTGCATTGAGCATTTGGTCCACATTCGCAGCGGTGGCGTTGAAGAGGTTCAGCCCCCCGGCCACTGCGGAACCCGGGACCGATCCGCTGTTGTTATAGACCGAGACACTGATCCCACCCGTGCCGGCGGCATGGTAGAGGTTGGTGCCGAAAGAGACCGCCGTCAGGTTGTACGCGGTTGCCCCAGTGGTAAAGGGTCTGGCCTGCAGGAGCGGATAATCAGAACCGAAGCCGTATTCGCCAACGGCCACGCGGCCGGCGTAGGGCGCGTCCGACGGCGTTCCAACCAGCAGCGCGGCCTGCGTCTGCATACCGGCCAGAATCAACCCTGAACATAGAATTGTTTTAAGTTTCATATCGTTCTGTTCCTTCCTTTATTTCAATCGCACATCAATTTTGAAATAGCCCAACCCCGTCTGGCTGATATCCACCGTATAGCTGTTCTGCGGATAGACGAGCCCGTCGGCAATCACTTCGTAGTCCCCTCCTGGCTCATTCGCCTTCAGGACGCTATAGATGCGATCCGGCTTGGCCTCCCACTCAATCACGATCTGTTCTGCAGGCGCATCCAGTGCCTGGATCGACTCAACAGCAAACGCGGAGGCTGCATTGCGCGGCTCGTGCCCAGAAAGAAACTCTTCCATATTGGTCAAGCCGTCTCCGTCAAGATCGAGCGCTGGATTGCGTTGGGCCGTCGTCAGCCCCTGATCCGCTGTCCACTGGTTATACATCGCCTGGATCACCGAGGGTGTTGGCTGTTGAACCACAAGAACTCCCACCTCATCGTAGGCGGCATTGCCACCGCCATCCGTGGCGGTGAGGCGGAAGATATAGGATCCTTCCACCAGTCCCGATGCAGTCAGGTTCAGCGTGGTGTTGCCGCTCAGCGACGCCGTGTTCGGCCCCGTTTCCTGCGTCCAGATGGTGTAGGCCAACGAAACGTCGTCCGACGCGGTGCCCGGCAAGCTGACAGAACTCGTCGGCAGCGTAATCACCCGCCCGAAGCCGGCATCAACGACCGGATCAATGGAATCGGCACCATAAATACCATCCCGAACGTTGAGTACCTCAGAAGCTGCCAACGAGCGGTCATAGAGAACCACGTCATCAATAAACCCTTGGAAGTGTTCATTCACTCTCGTACCGCTTCCGTTATCATCTCCACCAATCAGGAACGGGATGGGAGAGGGTTCATCATAATTAATGGTTGCCGGAGCGCCTTGCGCCACACCGTCCACATACCACTGGTAACTCGTTCCGGTTTTGACCATCGCATAATGATGCCATCCGCCCTGCGGGACATTCGCGTAATCATAATGTTCAATATCTCCGGCCTCCGCGCAGTTGGCAAACTGCGTTCCTTCCGGTGTAAGTTTAATAAATCCGTATTTGTTCTCCGTTCGTTCGGGGTAGCGGTTTCCGATCATGATGGAACCTGCCTGCTTGGTATCCGTTGACGGCAGTGCGCTGTTTGCCCACCAGGCCCAGGTGAAGTCATCGCTAGCTGACAACGCATAGGTAAACGTCGTTGCAATGCGCTCATCCGATCCATTAAAAGAAACGTAGGAATCACGCGTGGCATCGCTGCCCCACGTGGCATCGTTTTTAATGGCTCCTGTGTATCCGTTACCGGAGGAGTCGGCCGCGACTGTGCCGCTGCCTTCGTCGAGCTTCCAGTGCGCGATCGGTTCATCTGGACTTCGTTCGCCGACGCGCAGTGTTCCGGTTCCGGTGAAGACGGCGTCGCCGAGAGCATTCAGATCGGCAGCGGAGTAGAGTCCATCGGCCACACTGGATGCTCCAATGACAAGATTGGAAACAGTCCATGTATAGATTCCCAGATCAACCTGAGCGGTTGCCGTATCGGAAACCTTCAGCGTCCCTGCACTCTGCAAGTTGCCAAGGATTTTTAGTTTTCCAGCGTCGAGCACTTCGATATCAGCAGACCCCACGGCATCGGCATTGTTGAAGATCAGCGTCGTATCGCCCGCGACCTGCCAGGTGCCTGCGAAGGTGTTGGATTCGTTATCTATGGTAACGGTTGCGCCACCGCTGGCCTGAAGAATTCCGGTTCCCGAGATGTTCGATAATATTTTCAGGCTGCGATTTATGGTTGTGCCATAGGTGACCAGCTTCGATGTCCCAGATTGGGTGATTGTACCGTTGAGCACATTAATCTCGTCGGTTCCGGTTCCGGCGGTCAGCTCGGCAAACGGTCCAGGGTCAAAACTGGTTCCGCCAGCCAAAATAAGATCATTAACCGTTGTCTCTTCGTCGTCCTTGTCGAATGAGCGAACCTGAAACTTACCGCCCGCCTCTACTTTCAAAGAGGTGCCGGGGAAGATGGTGGTCCCGCTTTCTCCGCGTAGATTTCCGGTATCTGGAATAATATAATCTGCTCCGCCGTGCGCGGGCTGACCGTCCGACCAAACGCTTCCGTTGGTCGAATCAACTG
>CAKZQV010000457.1 GCA_937141895.1 uncultured Verrucomicrobiota bacterium | reverse complement strand
TTATCCATTTCCGGATAATAACGGCCGACCGGGAACCCGGCGGCGATGCCCTGATCGACCAGCGCGCTGACCACTTCCGCGGCATCCTTCGGCAAGCGCACCGCGAATTCGTTAAAGAAACGACGGTTAAAGGCAGGCTCCACGCCGTCAATTTTGGTCAATTTATGCCAGGCGTAGGACGCGCGGTCCATGCAGTCGCGGCCAACTTCGCGGAAACCTTCCCGACCGATCAGCGAGAGGTAAATAATCGCCCGCAGTGCGCAAAGCTGCACGTTGGAGCAGATGTTCGAAGTCGCCTTCTCGCGGCGGATGTGCTGTTCACGCGCCTGCAGGGTCAGCACATAGCCGCGCCGTCCCTGATTATCCTCCGTCTCGCCAACGATCCGGCCCGGCATCTTACGAACCAGTTTTTTGCGGGTGGCCATAAAACCAAGGTACGGTCCGCCAAAGTTGAGCGGAAGTCCCAGGCTCTGCCCCTCCCCGGTCACAATATCCGCACCCATCGCGCCGGGCGTTTCGATATGCGACAGCGCCATCGGATACACCGACAATATCGCCAGTGCTTTTACCTCGTGAATTTCGTCGATAAGTTCCGTGAGATTATCGAGACAACCGAAAAAGTTAGGATTCTGCAGGACCACCGCGCCGACGGAATCGTCGAGCACTTCGCGATAGGCCTTCCGATGCGCAATGCCGGTCGGGGAGAGTTTGACCTCTTCATAATCAACCGAAAGATTCTGCGTATAGCAGCGCAGCATTTCGCGATAGATAGGATTTACGCCTTCATCCACCAGAACCTTGTTCCGGCGCGTTTGGCGAAGCGCCATCATGATGCCTTCAATCAGAGCCGTACCGCCGTCGAAAAGCGAAGCGTTGGCGACTTCCATACCGGTCAGTCGGCAAATCGCCGTCTGATATTCAAACGCCGCCTGCAGTGTGCCCTGCGAGGCTTCCGGCTGATATGGCGTGTACGCCGTGTAAAATTCGCCGCGGCTGGAGAGCGCATTGACGGCCGCCGGAATATAATGATCATAAAATCCCGCGCCGCAGAAATTCACAAGATCCGTTGAGTTTTTCGCCGCGATTTTCCGGATATGCTGCATCATCTCCATTTCGGAGAGCCCTTCCGGAATATTCAGCTCACCCAATTTAAGGTCATCTGGAATCGCTTCAAACAGTTCGTCATAATCGCTGATACCCAGCGTCTCGAACATCTTTTGCTGATCCTGCTCACTGGTAGGACAAAATGGCGTTTTTTTCATAGTGTATTTCTTTCCTTATACCACGGAAGCACCGAGACACGGAGAACTAGAGGACCAGCCTTTTAATTCCCTGCTTCAGTACCGGAACATTAAAATTTATTAGCAAACCGACTTTACAGTTTGTCAGTTTCATATAGCTCAAAAGCTGCGCTTCATGGATTGGTGCCAGCTCCCGTACAACCTTAAGCTCAATCACAACTTTATCTCCGACAATTAGATCCAGCCGAAAGTCTTCATCCAGAGGAACTCCCTTATATTCTAAGCGTAGCGCAACCTGCCTTTTGAACGGAATCCTCAACCTTTCCAGCTCAATGGCTAAACTTTTTTCATAAATACTTTCCAGCAATCCCGGCCCCCGGTATTTATGGCCCTCAATCGCAGCACCGATTATTTTTTCAGTCAGCTCCTCTTCAATTAAGCGCATCTCCGTGCCTCCGAGTCTCCGTGGTGAAAAACTAACTTCGCGCTGTGCCGTTTTTATAAAATGGAAGTTCTACGATTTCGGCCGGAAATCTTTTGTTTCGGATTTGAACATCGAGCATTTTACCGACATTGGAAAAATCGGATTTCACATAGGCCATAGCCACGGCCGTGCCGAGGCTGGGCGCAAGCGATCCACTGGTGACGATGCCGATTTCTTGATCGCTGGAAAATACGGTATCGCCCTCACGCGCCGCGCGCTTGGATTCGAATTTGAGACCAACGAGCAAATGCTGCGGAATTTCGAGGTCCTGCATGACCCGATCTTTGCCAATAAATTCCTTATTCCGGTCAATGAACATGCCCCGCGACATTTCCGCGGGCGAGCGAACATCGTTCAGTTCGTGACCGTAAAGCGCATAGCCCATTTCCAGACGAAGCGTATCGCGCGCGCCTAGCCCACCGGGTTCGCAATAGGGATGGGCCAGCAGTTTGTCCCAGAGGCGGACTGCGTCATCATTCGGCAGATAAATTTCGTAGCCCAACTCACCCGTGTAGCCGGTGCGGCTGATGATAGTAGCGGCTTCCAATGCCTGGAACTCTTTGAAGCGGAAATATCCAAGCTCTGGAAGTGTACAGCCGAATACGTCTTCGAGCACGTCGCGCGATTCCGGACCCTGAATGTCAAGCTTGGCGGTATCGGCGGAAATATCGACAAAGATGGTCTCTGAAGAAAGATGGTTTTGAATCCATTCGGCATCTTTTTCGGCCGTTCCGGCATTCACAACCAGCATGTAGCGCTCTTCATCGAGGCGATAGCAGGTCAGATCGTCAATCACGCCCCCATTTTCATTCAGCATAAATCCATAGCGGACCTGCCCAATTTTCAGGGATCGGATATTGCAGGAAAGTAGATTTTCCAGATCCTGGACGGCAGTTTTGCCATAGAGCTCAAATTCGCCCATATGGCAGATATCGAACACGGTTGCATGATTCCGCGTATGCTCATGTTCGTCGAGAATACCTGCATATTGGATAGGCATATCCCATCCGCCGAATTCACCCATCCGGGCGCCGAGTTGCTGATGCTGCGCGTGCAGCGGAGTGTTTTTCATAATCTGCGCACCCTATCGAAAACGCCCAAACCGCCGCAATTGGAATCTGACCTTATTAGCGGAAACGACATCTAATCCTTTTCGTTTCATACGGTATTCTATAGCTTTAAAGAAATTGTTAATTTAAAACCATGTCTCGACGGAAATTAATCATAATATACGCCCTGCTCTGGATCATCTATATCCCGAGTACTTTCATATTTTATCCCGTCGTGAATATTTCCGGTCATATTCCCGCAATCCTTTTAGTAGGCCTTGGCGCCTGGTGGTTTGGTCGCTCAGCAGGAATTTGGCTGTCTCTACTAACTCTGATTCACAGCTTCGTACTCACCGGACTAGTATTCGCTGACGACATTATATTTTACCAATATGCGTTTAGTGGCTGCATAATACTGCCATCCATATCGACGCTAATGGGCCATTTACGGGATACTCACGACGCAATCAAACAACTAAGCCTGAAGCTTGAGCAAAGAGTGCGCGAACGAAATATCGAGTTAAATGCTCTTACATCGAAACTTCTCAAAGCTTCAGAAATGCTTAAAATTTCACACGCCGAAGGCCTGCATGACGGCATTGGACAACAGTTGACGGGCATTCAGCTGTTAAGTTCTTCGCTATACGAGCATCTCTTGAATGAAGGAACCTCTTCGGCCGCCCTGGCGGATCACCTTCTGAGAAAGGCCTCAAAAACTCACCATCAAATCCGTAAAGTTTCGCGATTACTGTTCCCCGTCCGCATCGAACAGGTGGGTATTATGGCTGCACTTTCAGAGCTCTCGGCAACCATTCAGGATCTGAAAAAGGTCAAGGTACACTTCGTTAAAGCCGATAAAAGCCTGCATATCTCAGATGATATCTCCCTTCAACTCTATCGAATCTGTCAGGAATGCACTTTGTATGCGATCGACCATTTAAACGCTGATGAACTTACAGCCCAGCTCTCGGCCAACAAAACGTCCTATTGCGTTCGCCTCGCACATAACGGACCTATACCTACGGATTCAAAGAATACGGAACCCGAACAGTTGCTAAAATACCGACTACAGCAAATTTCCGGAACGCTGCTGCGATATAGAGATTCTTCAGGAAACAGTGTACTTAAAATCAGTTGTCCAGAACCTCATACTGCCTCTGATGAGGCTACACTATGAAATCGCTCAACGGCATACTGCTGCTCGTTCTCTTTTTGGCCCATAGCGCCTTCGCCTTCCTGATGTTTGATGAGTTCAATTCGAACGTCATCATTCCATTTATCCTTCTGGTTGGACTGGGCACCTGGATCGGTGGGCGGACGGTTGGTCTAATGTTGACTCTCATCTCAATAATTTCCAGCTGTATAATATTTCAGTTCAATGCAGACCGTTACACGTATTACATCGATCGTGTGACCGGTTTGCTCATCATGATGATCTGTATCGAAACC
>CAKZQV010000456.1 GCA_937141895.1 uncultured Verrucomicrobiota bacterium | reverse complement strand
TGCCGCATGGAACGACTTAAACTTCCTCCACCGGCCGGCGTTCGAAGATGGCTTTGGAGTTTCGGTTGCCGATGAGGTAGAGCCCAAGAAGGCAGAGCAGAAGTCCGCCAAGGTGTTCCGGTCCGCGTTGGATGGAAACCACATGCACCATCCCGATCATAAAGTAATAAACCACAGCAGCTCTGTAGGCGATGAATGAAAATTTCATCAGTCCATACGCGAGTGCAAAGTTAATCACCACCAGAACAGCGATTACTGCGGGGTTTGGAAACTCGGGCATCTGAAACAGAATGATTGCTGCTGTAAAGATATGAGCTAACGCCACCATACGAATTCCATGGGCATGAAAACGCGTTTTCTTTTCGACCTTCGTGAGGTTGGCCGACGTTTTACCGTCTTCAATTCCACAATACGGGCAGTGGTTATTAATCAGCTCTACCTTGGCTTTGCAGTGTTTACAGCGTGTCATTAAAAGGTCTCCCAAAAACTCACGCTAGACTATGGGCTTTATCCTATGTTTGGAAGGCTGATTTATGGCGGTTATTTATTGTTCAATTGGCCCGGAGTTTTTTGCCCCAATGCATAGATCAACTCGGCGAACGGCGTGTCCGAAAATTCTTTAGAGAGTTCCCATGCCTCTTTTTCCGGTTCATCGGAATTCAGATACTGGTTCTCATATTCATAGGGCATGACATTCAGGTAATCATCAATAAACCGATCCATGGCTTTCCGCGCTTTCAGATAATGCGCAATATCGGGCTCTTCCTCTAGGTCATCGAGCAGGTTCTTGGCGGTTTTGTAATTCGGCATCTTTTTTAAGGTGCTGAGTAATTTCGTCTGTCGAAAAGCCAGATAAGGATCTGATTTTAGATTGGATTGAATTTGAGCGAGCAGGTGAGTGGAATATTCATTTTTAGCCGCTTTGGACCCCTTGCTGTTCAGGATCTGCCCTTGAAGCCAGAGAATCGCAAAGCTGACGTGTCCTTCGTCGAATTCGCCTTCGTCCGGATTATAAAAATTGATCGAGTATTCATCCCTCAGGTATCCACGGTTATGCACGAGTCTGTTTCGGGCATTACTGCTCGAACGACAGAGCAGATAGGTGGGGATGTTAATGTTTTGTTCCGGATAGAGGGCATTAACAGCAAAGATCCCTGCAATATTCTTGTGTCGTTGTTCCTCTAGCTGAAAAGCCATCAATCCCCCATGGCCGATGCCTCCGGCAAGGCATTGATATTCAGCAATCGGAAAGGTGGCAAATACATCTTCAACCATGGCCTCGATGGCCTGTGCAGATTCCGGGAAATTATTTTTACTCTCATTCGACATGGCGAGGATTAGGCCATTCTGTTCAGCAGCAGGTATAAATTTGTTAAACAGGACTTTTTGCCCACCATTATGACCTATTAGAAATATAACCGGCCATGGATCTTCCCGCTCGGGGGTATAGGTTGTTGGTAGATAGAGGAGGTAGGAATAGTGTGTATTCTCTTTGCAGATTACATTCTCAAAGACCTTGCCGTTCTCGAAATCTGCAAAAGCAGAAGTCGCAACAAGAGCGGGTATTAGAAGCCGTGCACCGATTCCAGCCTTCATCTGTAAGCCCCTTTCACTGGGCATTTTAATGCAGGTCATGGGCCAGAGTGGAACTTTTCTCAATCGAGCCGGTAAAAATATAGCCAGCTCTTGTTTCGAGTTGACCCACCTGTTCTGCGAAAGCGAGCGGAGGTGACGCAGTTTCCACGGGTTGGAACGTCGTTTTCATGCTCTGAAAAGAGCGAACGGGTCGCCAAGGGGGAGGAGGCGACCCGTTCTATGGGGTGGGGTGTTTCTAGGGGAAAGTTTTAAAGTGCGGCAAGCGCGGCTTCGTAGTTTGGCTCCTGGGTGATTTCGGGCACCTGTTCGGTGTACACCACTTTGCCGGATTCGTCGATCACGACGACGGCGCGGGAGAGCAGACCTTTAAGCGGACCGTCTTCGAAGGTGACGCCGTAACCGCTGCCAAATTCGGCGTTACGGAATACAGAGACCGGCACCACATCTTCGAGTCCTTCAGCACCGCAGTAGCGTCCAAGGGCGAAGGGGAGGTCCGCCGATACACAAAGCACCACGGTGTTGTCGAGCTTTCCTGCTTCAGCATTAAACTTGGTGGTGGACATGGCACATACGCCGGTATCGATGCTGGGGAAAATGTTGAGCACGACGTTCTTGCCTGCGAGATCGCTGAGCGCGCATTCGGAAAGGTCGGTTTTGACGGCGGAAAATGCCGGAGCGTCTGTTCCAACGGCTGGAAGTTCGCCGACGGTGTTTACTGAATTGCCTTTTAAAGTGATTGCTGCCATTTGAGTTCCTTTTTGTTGGTGTGAACTGAGATGAATGTAAAAACTGTACGGAATTTATCAAGTACAATATTCGTACTATTTGTTGAGCGCTGTTTTTTCTTAGGAAATAGGGGCGTTATACAGCAAAAAAATCAATCACGAGCGCAATGAGACTGAGGATGCAGATGAACATATAGTTGAAAAGTTCCTTCGAGCGGACGATGGAGCGCAGAATGTAGATGGTACCTTCGCGGGTGGTTTCATCGAGCCCATCGGCCTCGCGGATCTTTTCAATGAGTTGGTGGCGTACGACAATGCCGCGGCGCCTGCGCCCGATGAAGTAGCGATAGAGGAAAAAAATACAATAACTGGCCATGGCAAATCGCCAGACAAAGACGGCGGCGGGTGGATACCAACGGTTGAGAATCATGAGCATCCGCACGGCAATTCCCGCGCTGAGCCCGATCCATAGAAAGAGATTAATCAGCCATTTCGGCAGTACAGCAAATTCATTTTTCATAGTTTTTCCACCCACTGATATCAGCCTAGCGAAGCGCGGGAGAAATGCAACTCAAGGGGTGTAAACCCTGCACGTTCGAAGGTTGACCGGGGCACGCAAAGCTCATAGCTTTACGTCTAGAAAGAAATCAGGAGATCTACTATGAAAACAGTTTCACTATTTGCCCTTGCCGGCACCGTCCTCCTTTTGAATGGTTGCATGAGTGCCTCAAAAGTTCAGGATATGATCGATGCTTCAAATCAGGATGATACGGACCGTATCGATGCACATGATGCGTCCATTGATGTTCTTCGCCAGTCGGCCTTAACCGGTCTGGAAAAATCGAAGAAAAACGCCGCCCTGATCGAACAAATTCAGGCCGAACTGGTGGAAATGAATCAGCAGATCAAAACCAATAAAGGGTTTGCTGAAGCATCCAAAGTGATGAGCGCAGCGAACACCGTTAAAGTTGCGGAGCTGGATGAAGAACTTTCTGTGAATTCGGAAGCCGATGCCGAGACGAAAGAGCGCATGATGGAAATTGATAAGCTCTATGAAGGCGTGATGATTGCGCACTACCAGAAAATTGTCGACAGCGCGACCGAGGCGATGGAACTCCTCAAGAATGACGGCTGGATGGGGGGCACCAATGCTCCGGTGAATATTGACGAGCCGATCGAAATCGTGGCGCCGGCGGCGGTCCCCGCCACCAATGCGGCTCCTGCAGGGAATGAAGCGGCTGAATAAGTACATTCGTCATTTCCGCATTAAACCCGCATCGATCCGGTGCGGGTTTTGTTTTCCAATCATTGGAAAGTCCGCCTTTCCGGCTTGATGCACGCACCACCCGTTCGTAAGTTATCGCGAACCCAAGGAAATCAAATGGATCAAAACCGCACCGCGCATATTGAACGAAATACCAAGGAAACCCAGATCGACCTGACGTTGAACATTGACGGCAAGGCGAACTATGAAAATTCCACCGGTGTTCCGTTTTTCGACCACATGCTGGATCTACTGGCCAAACACGCGCTGCTGGATCTGAACGTTAAAGCCACGGGCGATATCGATGTGGACTACCACCACTTGGTTGAAGATGTCGGCATTGTACTCGGCGAAGCATTTAACGAAGCGCTTGGAGACCGCAAGGGGATTAACCGCTATGGCTTTTGGGTGTTGCCGATGGATGAGGCGCAGGCGCAGGCGGAAGTCTGTCTGGATCTAGGGGGACGCCCGTTTTTTGTCTATAAAATGGAGCATCCGCAGAGCTATATCCGCGACTTTGATGTGATCATTATCAAGCACTTCTGGCGCTCATTCTGCGATTCCGCCAAAATGAATCTGCATATTGAGCTGAAGTTTGGTGAAGATCTGCACCACTGCATTGAAGCCATTTTCAAGGCCGTTGCCCGAGCGCTGCGTGTGGCGTGCGATTCCGATCCGCGGGCGCTCGACCTGCTGCCTTCGAGCAAGGGCCGCATCGGCGCCTAAGCCATGGACTTTCTATCGGCCTATAGCATGCTCGATCTGTTCTGGATCGGGCTTTGTCTTTTTTTGACCGGGATGAGCAAAGGCGGTTTTCCGGTGGGAGCCATTGCCTTGCCAATCCTGATTCTTGTATGGCCGGCTCAGGCCCAGGCTGCGCGCGCGGCAGTGGGTTTTATGCTGCCGATGCTCTGCATCATGGATATTGTGGCTCTATTCTTTTACCGCAAACATGTTCTGTGGGGCCGGTTGGTGTATCTGATGCCGGCCACGATTCTCGGTGTGGTTGTCGCGAGCTATCTGTTCGTTTCGGACTCCGCGATGATTTCAGTTTCCGACAAAGCGCTGAAGTTGCTGATTGGTTTGCTCGGGATTATTTTTGTGATCTATTTCGCGACCAAAAAGTGGATTCTTAATCATATCCATGCTGCCCAGCCGACGTGGGGTAAGGGCGCGATTTTTGGCATCGGCGCGGGTGTGACTTCCACATTGGCTCATGCGGCGGGACCCGTGATGCAGATGTATCTGCTGCCCCAGCAGCTGGAAAAGAAAAAATTTGCCGGAACCAGCTGCGCCTATTTCTGGATGCTCAATCTGATTAAATTAATTCCGTTCACCATGATGGGGCGCATTCAGCCGGAAGGCCTTAAATTGGGCGCGGTGCTCCTGCCCGTAATTCCGCTGGGCGTGGCCTTTGGCTGGTGGCTGACGCACCGAACGGAGCAAAAGCATTATACGGTGTTGATCTATGTCGTACTGCTGATCACATCGATCACGCTGATTTTGAAGGCATTTTAACTATTTTCCGCCACCGAACATCTGGGCGGCCAGTTCCAACTGGGCCTGCTGCATATTCAGCGTTGAAGTAACGGCCTCCTTAAATGCAACAAACTGCTCCGGCGTCAGCATGGTTTCGGCTTGGGTAAAAATACCGCTGTAGAGCTGGTCCATATCGTTGCCGAAATTTTCGACATTCTGTTTGGAAAAGCGGGAAGGGCTCAGGTCGGTATTCTCTTCATCGTGCAGATCGGAGGTGAAATTATAGTTCTTCTTTTCACTATGCATCATGTCGAGCAGGTTGCGGTAGGTGTCGTTGGATAGTCCCATCTCCGAGCCGCCCAGTTTCTGGTCCATCGAGGAGAGCATCATCCGCTCGCCCATGGTTTTTTCGTAGAACGTGTATTCCTCGAAATCATCCTCGTTATTTAGGAAATCCTTCATTTCTTGGTGGGTCAGCTTTTGAGCCTTCTTGAGCTCCGCCATCATCTGCTCTTTTTCTTCCGGCGTTAGGGTACCGCTCATCATTTTCATGCTCAGGTCCACCTGCTTCATCTGGCGATACATAAGAATATCCATGAAATAGTTGGTTTCTTCGGTGCTCAGGCCGAGATATTCAATGAAGTCGGAATAGAGGGCACCTACTGCGCCGCGCTGTGTGGCTTCCATGACTTTGTTCATGGTCGGATTTTCCATCATCTCCGCCATGCCTTTCATCACGCGCTGTGCGGGTTCTTCTTTTCCGGAAGTTTCTTCAACAGGCGCCGTTGTTTCCAGAGATTGGAACTCGGCCGTTTTTTCCAAGGGTTGGACTGTTGAGGTTTCATTTTCAGCTACGACGGGCAAGGTGTGATTCGCGGTCGTTGCGTGCTGTGTATGAACGTTCTCTTTAAGCGTACGGATCTCTCGGTTAGCTTTGAACAACATCAGACTCAGGATGACGCAGACGAGGGTGAGTACGATGATCGGGACGTGCTTTTTCATAATCCGTTCTTTCCTATAATTAGGACGGTTGTTTTAGCAGCAGCAGGACTAAATGCCGATTATAAGCCCACGCGGGGTTTATAAGAGGAGTGGGTTAGGTGCCCTGCTTTTTATAGATTTCCTTCCGCACGGGGCAGGTGCATATGAAGGAGCTGCCGAATGAGTGCTGATAGTTGCAGATAAAGGGTGGGCGACACTCAAGAAAATGGACCTTATCGTTGACGATTTCACTGATCGCACACCGCGGTTTTTGACCCGTGGTCAGACAAATAAAATTATGCGGACATTTATCCGCCTTCTTCAGTAGCTCTTTATCAATATCAGTTTTCATGGTGCTCACTCCTCTTTAAATACAGACTAATTGTTCCGTATTTTAGGTGCTGAATCTACCTAATTATCGTAACAAAAGGTACTAGCAAAAAATGCAATGCCGCCCGCATCCTCCGGCTCCTTTTCTGTTCCTTTTTTGTATTCACTTAAAAATCAGGGTCGATACACTATCGGTTCTTCAAAAGGAATAGAGATGATCGGTATAATTGACTATGGAATGGGCAACCTCGGAAGCGTAACCAATGCGTTCCGGTTTCTGGAGCTTGAGGCCAAAATCGTGACCCGCAAACAGGAGATGGATGCCTGTACGGCTTTGTTGCTTCCGGGCGTCGGCGCATTCGGCGACTGTATGGCGCACCTGGTGGAACACGATTTTGTTGACGCCATCCATTCCTGGGTCGATGCGGGGAAACCGTTTATGGGCATTTGTCTTGGGCTGCAGGCGCTTTTCCAAACTTCGGAAGAATCGCCCGGCGTTCCGGGCCTGGGCATTTTCAATGGGTCGGTAAAGAAGTTTGATCTGCCGCAGGAACTGAAGGTTCCGCAAATCGGCTGGAACCGGATGAAAGAAGTGATTCCTGAATGCCCGATGTTTACCGGGATTCCAGATGAATCGTTCTTCTATCTGGTCCACTCTTTCTATGTATGCCCGGAAAATCCCGCCATCGTGGCCGGGCAGACCGAATACGGCATCGACTATTGTTCCAGTGCTTGGAAAGACAACGTTTTTGCCACCCAGTTTCACCCGGAAAAATCGCAGGCTTTGGGATTGCAGATGCTGCACAATTTCTGGAGCTGGGCAGAAGAACAATAACGATAGCTAAACTCGTCATAAATTGGTCACATTTTATACGTGTGCCCCTTTTGGCAGATGCTATGTTCAGCGATTATATTGATGAAGGGGTAAGATGGGTCTGAAAAAGAAAATCCTATTGATCATATTTGCCGCATCCGTGGCTTCTTCTGGGGTTACCGGTGCACTCTTGATTTTCATTCTTCGAATGCAAGGCCTGATGGGGCATAGTGCAACCACGCTGCCTTATATTTTTGCCATCGTCATCTATCTGATCAGCGCGCTTTTTATGCTGGTGCTGCTCAACGTGCTGCTCAGTAAAAATGTGATCATGCCGGCCGTTGAGCGAGAGATGCTGGAGAACGAGCGGGAGATGCTCAATAAACAGCTGCACCACTCTCAGAAAATGGAAGCCGTCGGTCGACTTGCCGGATCCATTGCGCACGATTTTAACAATCTGCTCACCATCATTGATGGGTATTCCAGTCTCATCGTCGCCGACCCAAAAGCTGAAGAAACTGCGCAGCATGCAAACGAAGTGATTGGGGCTGCGCGCAAGGCCTCCTTCATTACCCGAAAACTACTGAGCTTCAGCCAGAAGGAAAAAACTGAGCCGGTCACACTTGACCTCAACAGCACGTTGCAGGATACGGATAAAATGCTCACGCGGTTGATCGGCGAAAAGATCACGCTGGTTACCAAGCCCTATCGCGAAGCCATTTATGTTAAAGCCGACCCCGTTCAGATGGGACAAGTACTCATGAATCTCGCGGTTAATGCGCGCGATGCCATGCAGAACGGCGGACGCATTGCCATTAAGGTGGACAGCAAGGAGATTAAGCACGGCGAGTGCAATAAGCCGGATCAGCTCGACGAAGGGGAATATGCTGAAATCTCGGTCCATGACACCGGCCACGGGATCGACGACGAAACGATCGGCCGTATCTTCGAAGCCTTCTTCACCACTAAAGCCTCTGGAAAAGGAACCGGCCTGGGGCTTTCCATCGTAAAAAGCATCATGAAGGAAAATGAGGGCTTTATTGATGTGCGCAGTAAGCCCGGTAGTGGAACCACCTTTTACATTTATCTTCCGGTCAGCGACCTCGCAGAGGATGCCTACCATAGAGATAAAGTGGAGCAGGCAGCGCCGGATACAGAAGAGGCCGAAGAAGCTAAACCCGCCGCCGAAGGGGCCGCGCCAAAAGCAACACCCACCATTCTGCTGGTTGAAGACGATCCCATGATCCGCACACTGGTCGCTCAGACGCTGGAAACACAGGACTACAATATTTTATTGGCTGAAGAGGGTTGGGAGGGCATCAAAGTGGCCCGGAATCATAAAGGCACAATTGACCTCCTGTTCACCGATGTCGTAATGCCGGGACTCGGCGGCGCGGAACTCGCGGTGGCAACGAAAGAAATGTATCCCGAAATCAATGTCCTGTTTATGTCGGGCTATTCGCGTTCGCAGCTGGCCGAAGAGGGTGTTCCTGAAGACGCGGCCGTGCTCGAAAAACCGTTCACGCCCGATAAAGTCATCGGCATGGTGCGCAAACTTTTGGCGTAGGCCGTTAGCCTACTTGATCGCAACCGTCTCTCCGGCACTCGTTGGAATCCAGCAGGTCTGCCCATCGGCCAATCGAATATGGCGCCATTTTCCGCGCGTTTCCAATGATTGGAACTCCGTGCCGGAATGTAGCGGATCCAGAAAAGCTGGCGCATACATCGGGCCATCACCCTTCCGGGCCACGACTTCATATGCGGTGATCACGCCGGGATCAGCCCGCCGATTCATGCTGCTTTCAGCAATCAAGGAAAGAAGAAGAGCCAGTGCAAGAATACCCGTCACGGCGGCGCCACCTTTGGCCTCCTTACGCGCCGAACGCAAGGCCCAATACAGCAAACCCCAGCAGGCGATCCAGGCGAAGGAAAAAAGCATCCAGCGCACTTGCGTTGAGGTGCCAAAATGCCAACCCAGCAGGCGAGCGGCGAGCGGGTGTGGTTCCTTTTCGGGAATCAGGTCCGTCTTCAGTTCGCGTGCCGCGTTGAGGTTTTGTTTCAAATCAGGATCCTTCGGGATGAACGGCTCAGCCCTTCGGTAATTTAAAATCGCGCGGCCCACGTCACCGGCCATAAACCAGCTGTTGCCGGTGGTGTAAAATAAATGACCATTGTGAATGCCCTCTTCATGAATCAGCGATTCATACTGCTGTGCTGCCTCGGCATACATCGCTGAATTCGTGGCCGTCCGGAAAGACGCATGCGCATTTTCCAAGGCCTGAATGAGGTAGTCTTTCCCTAGGGCTGGAAAAACAAGAGAGATCAGGAAAAGCAGGGTCAGAAGAGTTCTCATTTCAGTTTCCTTTCCACTGAACGAATAATACGTGCGGCATTTTGGGTGATTTCGTGCGCATCGCCCGGTTCATTAAACTCCGTAGTAAAACGATAGGCTTCGCATAGGGCAAACAGTTGTTTCAGTTCTTCCAAGGTTTGGAAGTCTGCGCCGGCTTCAATGAGTTTGGATTCGGCATCACAATAGGACAGCGCGCCGGGAATCAGATGCAGTCGGTCGGCCAGATAGGCGCGAAGGCATTCATCGAGATCGCAGTAGATTGCCGTTTTCATGTTATGCGATTTAATGTGCGCGATATTTTTTCGGAAAACTTTAAAGGCCCGCGCCGCTTTGGCTGTGCGTTGAATATGGTGTTTCTTCTCGCCAAGGAGCGATGCCAAGACCATGCCGCCGATTACCGTCGGGGGAAGTAGAAGGATCAGCATAACGACCGCCGGGTGTGCCCAGCCGAACAGCTTGCGGGTTTGCGACTTCAGCATATCCGGCTTTTCATAGTTTTGCCGAATGCCCTCGTCCATGGAACGCAGGCGGTTTTGATAGGCCGTACTTCCAAAAACGGCAACGGGGTCGGCCGGTGAAACCGTAAGCGGAATTGCAGCAGATTCGGCGATCTCATATTCGCCCTTCACTGGGTTAAAGTAGGCCAGTTGCAGCGGCGGGATCTCTGTTTGATCGACGGAGAGCGGTCGAAGGGTCTGCGTGTATATTTTTGTTTTTCCTACGATTTTCGGAAGGGATCGATCGGAAGGAATGTCAAAGCGGTTGACCAGGTTCGGTTGATAACGCAGCGCCTCGAAATAAATGTTTTCCACATGCTGTGATGCGGTGATCCTGATGGTCAGGGTAATCGGTTCGCCCACCTGCACCTCGGTCGGTTCGGCCTGCACGTCGATGCTGAATTCGCCCACCATGCCATTGAACAGGCTTGGTCTTCCAACCTTTGGAAGCGGTTTTACAATCAGCATTAGTTGATCTGATTCGGTATAAATACGGTTCCACGGATCGCCCTGCACATTCTGGTCAAAAAACGTATTGTCGAAATAAGCCGGATATTGAAACGCCGCGCGTCGTGTGCGGGTGTTGAGTTCTTGTTCTTTCTCCGCTGCGCAGAGCAGCGTGATTGGGCCAATGAACATTTCGCCGCTTTTTTTCGGAATCAGGATTTTACTGAATTCCAAGGTCTGGTGCTGAACATCATCGGTTTTATAACTGTGTCGTGTAGCAAGCACTCGGGTTCCATGCACGGGAAGCCCCGTGGTATTGGACTGGGTCTCTTTGTCGGGTTCGTGAAGATCCAATATCTGGAAACGCCGATCATTCAAAATCGGAAAATGAAAATCGACCGCCTTGATCGCACTAAATGGATAGGTGGTGTCCCAGACAGTCTTAAGAATAACCGGTTCACCCACATAAACGGAATGGGGCGTGACCGTTTGCTGCAGCTTCATGCGATCGGAGGATTCCGGTTTTAGTGCCTGCACCTGAATCGGGTGGGAATAGGTGGTGTTAAAATTCAGCGCCGGGATCGTCAATTCGCCTACGATTTTCGGGCGGAGGGCATAACGATAGAGCCATGTGTTTTCTGCGCTGGTTGCCTGTCCATCCATGAGCTGCGCGGCGTTGAATTCCAATGATGGGAACGCGGGCATATTGGGTTTGGTATCCGCCTTCACGATCACATCGAGGTTGAACACCTGACCTAGATACACATTGGTTTCCGAGGCGGTGGCGTGGGCATAGAAGTTCGTCGAAGCCCATGCCGGTCCCGTTGCCATCAATGCCCATAGAATTATGCTCTTCATCTTACCAGTCTTTCTCAACCGCTTTGTATTCCCCGGCTTTCTTCTGTTTTCGCCGTTCCTGATTGCGCATTTCTTCGGCGAGAATATCCATCTCCGTTTGGTTCGGAGGCGGCACGCCGCGGATTTCTTCATATTCCGAAAAATCGCCGAAGGGATCCGCCTCCTCATACATGGAAGCATCTTCGTCCGATTCATCGTATTCCATATCATAATCTTCAAACTCATCAGACTCTTCATCTGACTCACCTTCCTGCTGATTCGGGTCAGCCGGTGTGGCGGCCAGTGCGGCAATCAGTTCATCCAAGGCTTTCTGTTGATTCGGCACGGCCATGGCCTCCGCCGCCTGAACGGTATGATTGAATGTTGCTGCAAGCGGGCCGGGGGTGGATGTGCCATCCGGCATCGGGATATTAGAAGCCAGTCCTGAATTTTCCATCACTTCCGCCAGCTCGCGGGTTTCTCTTTCCAATAGTTTTTGTGCATCGCCCGTATTTTGGGTTTCCAGGAGTGGGGTCTGCCGCTCAATAAACGCCTTTAGTTTTTCGCGGATATATTGCATCAGCTCATTCTTCTGCTGCTCTTTCTTCTCTTGTTTTTGGATGGCCTCCTCAATGCTGGACCGCATCCGTTGGCTGATTTCTAGGTTGTAGGCCGCATCCTCAAAATCGGCATCATAATCCAAGGCCATGCGGTAGAACCACGCCGCCTGCTCGCAATAGGACGAGGCGGCATGCGGATCCATTTTTCGCGCGGCCTCACCAACCTTGATCATACAGTTGCCCATGTTGTACAAGCTACGGCCCCGGGTGTAGCCCGACGTGCTCATTGAGGCGGCATATTCATAGGCGGCCATCGCCTCCTCATACTGTCCGATTCGGTATTGCGCATTGCCGAGATTAAAATAGATTACGCCCAATTCCGGGGCCTCGGCAACCGCCTCTTGATAGAGGTTGATCGCCTCTTCATACCGGCCTTCAACGAGCGCGGTATTTGCTTCTTTGAAGGCTTTGGGTGCGGCTTGAACAGAAACAGCTAGCAAAGCGGAAAATAAAATTTTCCAACCATTGGAAATCATGCGCTCTTCCTCCAAGGGTTGGAAATCAAAAGGCAGACTACAGCTCCGGTGAGGAACAGATGAAATTTTTCTTCATATCGCTCCATCACCTGTTTATCGGTTGAAACGCGCGCGGCATTTTCCATGATGCGGGCATAAATCTGGGCCAAATGGAACGGGCCGTTACCGACATCAAAATAAAGGCCGTCTGGAATGGCACCGGCCATCCGGCGCAGCGTCTCCGATTGCAGGCGGCTCCATACTTCCTGGTTGCCGGATTTTAAATAAGTTCGCACGCCGGTCTCCTCATCGTCCAGCGCAATACGGCTTCCCCGCACGCGGTCGCCGAGGCCGATTGCAATCAGGCGAACGCCGGCGTCTTCCAATTTGCGGACGGCTTCGATTTCGTCTGGACCCTCAACCAAATCTTCACCATCCGTAATCAGAATAATGTCAATTATGCCGGCTTTTTCCGGCGTAACCAGTTTTTCGACGGTGCGATCCAAAGCATGGGCAATCATCGTGCCGCCAGCACCCAGGCTGTCGGGCGATGCCTGGCGCAGGGCCATACGAAAATAATCATAGTCCGCCGTCAGCGGACAGCGGATCTCCGCCGATCCGGCAAAAAGAACCAATCCAACGCGATCACCCGAAAGATCGTCCACGCAATCAAGAATCGAAATTTTGGCATTTTCCAACCGGTTCGGATGCATGTCTTCCGCGAGCATGGAGCGGGAAACATCCAGAAGAAAGATTACGTCGCGGCCACTCTCTTGCAGTTTAGTCTGTTCCAGATTCCAGGCCGGGCGGGCGAGCGCAAAAATTGTGAGTGCCACGGCGGCCGTTATGCTCACTGCCTCGCGTCGCCGACTGATGAGCTGGGCACCGGCACCAAAAGCCTCGACCGCTTTTTTGCGCTTAATCGATGCATATACAAAAAGCCCGGCAATCGCAGGAACCATCCAGAGCCATAGGAGCGCAGAAGGA
>CAKZQV010000455.1 GCA_937141895.1 uncultured Verrucomicrobiota bacterium | reverse complement strand
GGAATTATATATGATGGTACCTTTTTTTAAACGGTGCATGATTTAGGAGTATGAGATGAGGTCGAATGTTTTTCTTAGATATAATTTAATAATGGTTGTATTATTTGCTGTTTTTATGGGTGTGGCGAATAGTGATGCAGCCAAAGTGGCGTTTCGTTTGACCAAGAAGGATGGTGTGCTACAGCAATATTACGATAACCCGGATAGTTTCCCAATATGCCGTGAAAAGCTGGGGTACATCTCTTTTGCGACAGGGACCGATCGGTTGATCCGCGATGATGGGGAACGGCTGTTTTTGACCACCGAGGCAGTCGCCCCAATTTTCAAAGGTGCCGGAGCGAACTTTACCTTCACTGGCGAAGAAACGGTGGATGCCATCCGAAATTATGAAAACCGGGGTATTACGGTTGCCTATGCTATTATTTATCATGAGGATTGGCTCGTGTTGGGTGGGGATGGAGGACCCTATGAAGAAGATATACGCATTCTCTCGCCGCAGGAGCTGGCCGATGTGCGCGCCGCCATTGCCGCTTCTGATCTTCGTTCGAAGGATACCGTGAAAATTATTCAGTTGCTCGGACCTCGCGTTCATCGAGGAAATCGTGGGGATACGTGGTTTAATATTATTCAAAATCCGACGTTGATGGCTCATTTGAGCAACTTTGATGGCATCGGGACGGAGTGCCACATCGGTGATCATAATTCAAGCATTAGCGATGGCCCCGAAACCCTTGATGCTATGGCGCATATCACGCAATGGTGTATGCAGAACGGAAAAATCGGATACGTGTTTATGGGGGGTGCTGCGGGGTCGTACACACAGGTTGCCAGCATGCGTGCAACGTATAATTATCTATGGAACGCAATGGATGAGCTGGGGGTTGATAAGGATCGCACCGACCTGCTGTATTTTAGGCAGGGCGCGCGAGTAGGAACCCATTTACCGGAGAGCAGTGTATCGCTAACGTTTCAGATTGCCGAACTGATTGAGATTGTCGAAAATCCTTTTGATGGTGTCCCAACGGATCCAACAAATGACCCAACGTCCGGTCTCGTGGCGCACTGGCCGTTGGATGAGGGAAGCGGGACGGTAGTATCGAATACGG
>CAKZQV010000454.1 GCA_937141895.1 uncultured Verrucomicrobiota bacterium | reverse complement strand
CGTTGAGTACCTCAGAAGCTGTCAGCGTGCGGTCATAGAGCACCACGTCATCAATGAATCCTTGGAAGTGTTCATTCACTTTCGTGCCGCTGCCGTCGTCATCGCCGCCAATCAGAAACGGGATTGGATCGGTTTCATTATAATTAATGGTCACCGGTGCGCCCTGCGCCACGCCGTCTACATACCACTGGAAGCTCGTTCCGCTTTTGACCATCGCATAGTGATGCCATCCGCCCTGCGGGACTTCGGTGTAATCATAATGTTCAATATCTCCGGCTTCCTCGCAGTTAGCCAACTGCGTTCCTTGCGGCGTGAATTTAATGAATCCATATTTGGTTTCCGTTCGTTCCGGATGACGATTGCCCACCATGACGGAACCGGCCTGTTTGGTGTCCGTTGACGGAACCGCACTGTTGGCCCACCACGCCCACGTGAAATTGTCAGTGTCGGCGAGTGCATAGGTGAACGGAGTTGTGATTCGATCATTGCTTCCATCAAAAGAAACGTAGGAATCGCGTGTTGCATCGCTGCCCCACGTTGCGCCGTTTATAATCGTTCCCGTATAGCCGCTGCCGGAGGAATCGGTCGCGACCGTGCCGCTTGCTTCGTCGAGCTTCCAGTGTGCAATCGGTTCGTTCGGGTTTCGTTCGCCGACGCGCAACGTTCCAAGTCCGGTAAAGACGGCGTTGGCTCCGAGGGCGTTGAGTTCAGCGGCCGAATAAAGCCCTTCGGCCACACTGGATGTTCCAAACGTGAGATTTGAAACCGTCCAACTGTAGGTTTGCAAATCCACTGAGGTCGTTGCGGTATCCGCAACGATGAGTTCAGCATCACGATTCCAGTGCCCTTGAATCTGAAGTTTTCCCCCAGAGAGCACCTCAATATCCGCGGTTCCGACCGCTCCGGCACTACTGAATTGCAGCCGTGCTCCATCATCCACCTGCCATAGACCCGAGAAGGTATTCTCCGCGTAATCAACGAAGGCCGCTTCGCCGACGACCTGCAGCGTTCCGTCTCCGTCGATCTCCGACAAGATCTTCAGGCTGCGGGCGATTGATCCGCCATACGTCACCAAACGCGTCGCACCCGACTGCGTGATGGTTCCGTCGAGTACGTTGATCTCGTCGGTTCCGGTTCCGGCGGTCAGTTCGACAAACGCTCCAGGGTCGAAACTGGTTCCGCCCTCCAGAATCAGATCGTTTACGGTCGTAACATCGCCGCCGGTTGAGCGAACCTGAAACTTACCGCCCGCCTCCACTTTTAAGGAGGCGCCGGGGAAGGTGGTGGTTCCGCCTTCTCCGCGAAGATGTCCGGTGTTTGGAATAATATAAGCCGCTCCGCTGTGCGCGGGCTGGCCGTCC
>CAKZQV010000453.1 GCA_937141895.1 uncultured Verrucomicrobiota bacterium | reverse complement strand
AAATGTGAAACTTGAATACATTTCAGGTTTCAGGTTTCAGGTTTCAGGTTTAATTTTATGTCTACATCCATATTTGCCCATCTTGAAAAACCTTCAATGGTGGATTACCCCGGAAAATTTGCCGCGGTATTTTTTACCAGTGGGTGCAACTTTACGTGCGGGTTCTGCCATAACGCCTCGCTGATGGGGAAAAAGCAGGCAGGCCTTTCCTGGGATCAATTGGAGGAAGCCTGCAAAAAATTTAAGAAAAACTGGGTCAACGCCGCCGTCATCACCGGCGGAGAACCCACACTGGCCGACGACCTGCCCGAGCTCATCCGATTCATGAAAAAATTCGGGTTTTCGGTCAAGCTCGACACCAATGGTTCCAATCCAGAAAAACTTCGCGACGTGCTGCCATGGGTCGATTATGTGGCAATGGATGTAAAAACGGGCATGTCCGGCTATAGTGATCTCGTGCAGTTTCCAGACATTGGAAAGATCCGTGAATCAATCGAGCTGATTCAATCCGAAGCGAAAGATTATGAATTCCGCACCACCGTCATCGAATCGCTCCACACCAATACTCTGATGGATGAAGTGGCCGAAGATATCAAAGGATCCAAACGCTACGTCCTACAGGCCTTCGTTCCGCGCGAAGACCTGCCCGAAAAAAAATATGCCCTCCTCCCCCGCACCACATCAAGCCGACTCCATGAACTGAAAGACCGCATGGTCGGATGCGCCGACGAAATTCTACTGCGCGGCGCGTAAGGTAGGGTCACATCGCCGAGCTGACCTAGGCGCGCCCGGCGGTCGCGCCCTACCACCCTTTTCTCTTCCAACCCTCGGAAGAAATCAGCATACTCTTTTCTATTATTTTTGCTGTTTGAAGGAGATGCATGCCTACGCTCGACTGGATTGGAAAAGACGCCGTAATTCGCCACCACAAGGAGGTGGAGTTCCGACTATTGGAACCCGATGAGGGCCTCTCGCACGGGGACGGCTCCGACGGCAACCTGATTGTTCAGGGCGACAATCTGCATGCGCTGAAAGCCTTGCTGCCGAAATATGCCGGCCGCGTGAAATGCATCTATATTGATCCGCCCTACAACACTGGGAACGAAGGCTGGATTTATAACGACAAAGTCAACTCCCCGGAAATCAACCAATGGCTCGGCCGCACCGTCGGCAAAGAGGCCGAAGACCTTTCCCGCCACGACAAATGGCTCTGCATGATGTATCCGCGCCTCGTCCTCCTGAAACAATTCCTCGCCGACGACGGCGCGATTTTTGTCTCCATCGACGACAACGAAGTTGCCTCGCTCCGCCTGCTCATGGATGAGATTTTTGGGAGACAGAATTTTGTGGCAAATATCTGCGTACAAAAACGAAGCTCTCCTGATAGTGATGAAAATTTGTTACTGCAGTAAATGATTACATGGTTTTCTACGCGAAGAACAAAATGCAGTGTCGGATAAACAAGCTTCCGCGAACTGCCGAAGCTGATGCTCGATATAAGAATACGGATAATGATCCCAGAGGGCCATGGACTTCAAGCGACCTCACTCGACGTGAATATAGAGAGCACGATTATTATCCAATTACTCTACCCAGTGGGCGTGAAGTTTATCCGGCTGCGGGACGAAGTTGGTCTGTGCCGCCAGAATCATTCAAAAAATTGAATGATGATAATCGAGTTTGGTATGGAGCAAAGGGAGATGCCATGCCTCGCTTAAAGAGATTTCTTTCAGAAGTATCTGACACAATGGTTCCAACCACATGGTGGGATACGTCTTTTATTCCAGATAACCAGAATGGAAAAAGAGAGTTAAGGAACGTATTTTCAGAAGCGAATGAGCTATTCGCAACCCCCAAGCCTACTGATTTAATCAGAACGCTTATTGGTTTATCCAGCGACAAAGATTCGATCATCCTCGATTCGTTTGCCGGGAGCGGAACAACGGGGCACGCGGTTTTGAAGCAAAATGCGGCGGATGGCGGAAACCGTAAATTTATTCTGGTGGAGATGGAGGAGAACATTGCTTCTGAAATTACGGCGGAGCGGGTGCGGCGCGTGGCGGCTGGCTATACCGATGCCAAAGGCAAGGAAGTTCCAGGCCTTGGAAGCGGGTTCCAATTTTGCCGGTTGAGCGATGAGCCGCTGTTTAATGAATTCGGCGACATCCGCGACGATGTAACCTTTGCCCAGCTGGCGGATTTTGTGTGGTTTTCGGAGACGGGATCTGGACGGGGCCGGCAGGATGCCGGCGATACGGAAGCAACGCCTTTGCTGGGCATCCACGAAGGGCGGGCGGTTTTTCTGCTGTTTAATGGCATTCTGGGCGACCGCCGACCGCAGGGCGGAAATATTCTGACGAAGGCGGTGCTGGATGCGCTGCCGCCGCACGACGGCCCGAAAACCATCTATGCCGCAGCCACCCGTCTGGGCCCGGCCACCCTGCAGCGGGAACAGATTGTGTTTAAACAAACGCCGTATGCGATTGAGGTTTGAAACGATGATCGGATTTTTTCAGCCGTTTGTGGAGAGGCACTCGCCGAGTGCCCGGCGGTCGCACAGCGTGCGACCCTCCAGCCTGATCGCCCGCAGGTTAATGTTGAAAACTGCGGATGACCTGCTAGCTTTCAAATCAACAATGCCTGCCAAGCTTAGCTCTTCGGAGACGCTCAAATCGGCGGGCTACTTTTTTTCCGGGTACCGGAGGTAAACCGTATGTCCCTGTCCACATACAATTCAAAACTGACGTTGGACGATCTGCAACGTAAACCGGAAAATCAGTACCTGGAGCGTAAGGGTCGAGATACAAAAGCAACACACATCGCGAATGAGCTGATCGGAATGCTCAATGCGGGCGGCGGCACGCTGGTTTATGGAATTGCCGATGATGGAACGATTGAGGATCTGGCGCATATCGGCGGGTTGCTGCCGAAGGAACCGGCCAACCTGGATGCGTATCGTAAACTGGTGCATGATTTTATTGCTCCGCCAGCCAATATTACGCTGGAAGAAATCTATTTGGAAAACTGCGCGTTGATCTTCATCTTTCATGTCGATCAGGATTATGAACGGGTTTTCCAACGTTCGGATAATGAAGATGTTTATCTGCGGGTGGCTGACAGCAATAATAAGCTGAATCGGGATGAAGTCAAAAAGCTGGAATACGACAAGGCCATACGCTCTTTCGAGGACGAGATTCGTCTGGATTTCGATCCGCTGGATCTGGATCGGAATGCCTGCGAAGACTATCGCGTGGCCATGAATTATACGGGTTCTTTTGAGAATTTGGCGATCAAACGTAATCTGGCCATTCGTCGGGGAGGACAGGTGTTGTATAAAAATGCGTCGGTTCTTTTATTTTCCGCTGACCCTGAAAAATATATTCCCAACGCCTCTGTACGTTATGTCCGCCATGAAGGTACGGAACGAAAGTCCGGATCAGAATTCAATGTGATTAAAGATACCCGACTTGAAAATAGCATCCCCAAGCTGATTCAGGAGCTGGAAACCTTCATGGAAGCGGCGCTCCGGGATTATTACTATTTAAACATGGAAACCGGAAAATTTCATCGCCTACCGGAGTTTCCCAAGGAGGCCTGGCTGGAAGGTCTGGTGAATGCGCTTTGTCACCGCTCCTACAACCTGCAGGGCAACCCGGTCATGATCCGGCATTTTGATGATCGCCTGGAAATTTCCAACAGCGGACCGCTGCCGGCACAGGTTACCGTCGAAAATATTGCGCATGAACGGTACTCCCGTAATCCCCGCATTGCTCGGGCATTGGCTGATATGGGATACGTCCGTGAACTGAACGAAGGTGTGCCCCGCATCTATAGCGCCATGCAGGAAGTGATGCTGGCTAAGCCTGAATACACGGATACACACAACATCGTAACGCTTACGCTCCGAAATAAGGTGTCTGATCATAAAGAAACCATCCTTGGCGAGGTGCTCGAACAGATCAGCTCCATGTGGAAAACGTTCAATCCCAGCCAACAACAGATCATTTCTATCCTGTTTGAAAACCAAGAAGTCACGGTTGATCAACTTAAAGAAGAGATGGCCCTTACTACGCAGTCGGTTCGTAATAATTTACGGCATTTAATCGATATTGGAATTATGGAACGAGTGAGTGAAAAAATTCGTGATCCAAAGGCCATTTTCAGATTTAGGAGTGGTTAAGGAAAAAAGGGCCAAAATAAGGAAAATTCAGGAAATTATATCTAAACCCCTTTTTTTAAATGATTTACGAATAAATTTTTAGATGCCCGCGTCGCTTAAGGAAAAAAGGCCGTAAATAAGGAAAATTCAGGAAATTCCATTTAATTTCCTGTTTTTAAATGAGTTACGCAGGAAATTCCATTGCCTATCATGGGCTTAAGGAAAAAAGGGCCGAAATAAGAAAAAACGCGGAAACCAACCGAATATGAGCACATTTACCCCTAAAATTTATCAGGCCGAGGCGTTAAACAGCATCGAGCAATATTTCCGTATGTGCCGGAGCATGGGCAACGCAGATTATGCCTTTCAGGAAACCACGAAGGAATTGTGGGGCCGAAAATCGGATTTTATGCCTTTAAAGGAATTTCCGGAGGAGATGCCCTATTTCTGCCTACGGGTACCGACCGGCGGCGGAAAAAAACCTATCTGGCGGCAAAAAGCGTGGTGTTGGCGAATCAACACCTGCTGCACAATGAATACAGCGTACTTCTCTGGCTGGTGCCTTCCAAAGCGATCCGGGATCAGACGCA
>CAKZQV010000452.1 GCA_937141895.1 uncultured Verrucomicrobiota bacterium | reverse complement strand
GCTGATTATTGATGCGCGGTGAAAGACGCACCACGCCCCGCCGCTGATTGAAGACCCTGAGGTGACAGCCCGCGTCGATGCACTTATGGAATCGATCACTTCCCATTAAGCCATTTTCCGAACGGTTCAAAGCTGTAGGGTCGGTCGAGAAAATCTTCGATGAGATCGGCCGCGTCTTTTGATCCTCCGGGGGCCAGAACAGCCGCTCGGTACTCAAGTGCTGTATTTTTGTTCAGCATGCCTTCGGTCTCAAAGCGGCTGAGCAGATCCTTGGAAATGACCAGCGACCACATGTAGGTGTAGTACCCCGAAGAATACCCATAGAGATGGGCAAAATTGGCATAAAAATGGGTGCCCGGAACATGGTCATACAGGGAATATTTTTTCCGCATGGCTAACATGATCTCATCGAGGTCGATGTCCGTCGGATCCCGGTCATAATAGTTCAAGGAAAGTGCCGCCAAACCCATCTGTCCGCAGACTCGCATGCCTTCGCCGAACTCCCGGGCCGCCGTCATTTTTTTTAGCAGTTCATTTGGAATCGGTTCCCCGGCGGCATTGACAGAAATCAGATCAAGCGCGTCCTTGCTCCAAATCCATTCTTCCAGCATTTGGGAAGGGGCTTCAACAAAATCGCGCTGCGTGGCGATGCCGGAAAAATAGCTCCAGCGTTGCTGTCCGGCAAAAAGATGGTGAAGCAGATGGCCGAATTCATGAAGAAAGGTTTCGACCTGCGAATGTTCCATCAGTGCGCCTTCATCGTTTTTTCCCGGTAAATTGCAGACCAGCGCCGAGACGGGAATCTGCCGTCCGGTAATGCCTTCCTTCAGCGAAAAGTGCGCGGCATGTTTGAACTTATTATCCCGCGGGTGGAGATCAAAATAAAACCGACCGATCACTTCGCCGTTTTCAACCATTTCATAGGCTTCCACGTCTTCATGCCAGACCGGAGTGTCCCAAGGTCGATACGTAACGCCGAACAGTTCTGATGTCAGTTTGAAAATGCCATCGCGTACCGGCCCGAACTGAAAGTAGGAACGGACTTCTTTCGCATCGACCTCATATTTTTCCCGGCGCAAAGCCTCCGAAATAAAGGAGGCTTTCCAAGGATCAACCTTCGTGGCATCGGGGTCAATCTGCTGGAGCTTTTCGAGTAGTTCGGCATATTCGCGCTCGGCGCGTTGGCGGGCCATGGCGGCGACCTGATCAATAAACGTCTGGATTTTTTCAGGCGTTTCAATCATCCGGGTTTCGGTCACATAGGCGGCGTAGTTCGGATAGCCCAGCAGATTCGCCAGTTCAAACCGTTTGGCCAGAATCGATTCAAGCACTGCCTTGTTCGCCGGATAGCCCCGGTTTTGATAGAGCACATACAGTTGACGCCGGTGCTCATCACTTTGGGCATATCGAATGAAGGGGATATAGTCGGGATAGTTGGTGGAAATCCGGATTTTGCCGTTTTCTTCTGCTGGATGAGCCGCAATATAGTCGGCCGGAAGGCCTGCCAGATCGTTGGTTGAATTGAGCGCTAGATAGCGAACGTCGGTGCTTATATTCTCTATGAAAGTTTGGCCCAGCATCGTGAGCTCATCGTTCAGGGTCTTGATTTTTTCGCGTTCAGCGTGGGGCAGGTCTACACCGCTTCGCCGATAATCCCGTAAGAGTTCGTGGAGCAGGCGCTGCGTATCGGGATCGTTCGGCGGTTCGGGCACTTGTTTCAGGGCCGCATAAATCGGCCCCGACATATAGATTTCATTGCCCAGTTTGGAAATGGCTTGCCGGTGATTTTTGGCCAGATCGCGGATCGCGGCATCCGGATGCACCTGGGCATAGAGCCCGGCCGTGCGGATGCTGCTGCTCATCTTGATTTCGAGGTCGTTGAGCGGCTCCAGAACGGAGTTCACCGTTTTGGGCCCGGAAATATTTTCCAATGTCTGGAACTGTTGTTCAAACTGTTCCAGATCGTTTTGGCATTGGACCTTGGAGGCTTCGGCGGTAACGAGCGGGCCTGGGGCTGCGCCGATGAGCAGGGCGGTGAAGCATCCTGCCATAAGTGTTAAACCAAATTTTAAATGCATGGTTGGGGTCTCCTGAAAACTGAATGATGCGTGGAGCCTTTTCTATTGAAATTGCCCGGCTCCTTAAAGGTATTCCCGTCGGAAAGATAAGCTCTTCTGATTGATTCCGGCCGGAACTTTAATTTTCAGCCTGCAGCCAGGCCAGGGCTTCGGCCCGTTTTTCAAACAGTTTTACCTGCTGGCCGCGAGTGGTGCTCAACGACTCATAGAGCTCATAGCCGCTGGTGCCGGGCTTTAGTAGCACCGCACGTTTGAGGTTGGCCGTCAACGGAGACGCCTCCGCCATTTTTGGAAACTTCAGAATGTCCATCGAGGAGAGTTCCATCGCGCTGTTTCTGGAATCGGAGAGCAGTTTTTTACACTTCGTTTCCTCCAGTACAGGCAGAAGGGCGGCAATGTATTCCTTGGTGAGCGACATGGTGAGCGGCCCCAGAAACGTGGACATGATCACATCCTCTTCGGCATCATATTCAATATTGAACGGCATCCTCAGATCTCCCGCTGACTAGGGAGAGTGTAGGCCAGCTTTCAGGGATTGGAAGGGATAAGTTAAAGAATTAAAAGCTTAGTAAACCTACGCGTTTCCCCCGGCCACATAACCGGTGGTCCAGCAGAGCTGAAGCGAAAACCCGCCAGAGGGTCGGCTGATATTGAGCATATCGCCGGTGATGAAAACGTTCGGGTGAAGCCGCGAGGCCATGGTTTTGGTGTCGACCTCTTCGAGCGGAATCCCGCCGTCGCAGACGACCGCCCAGTCATAGCCCATGGTGGCGGTAATGGTGAGGGGCAGGCCTTTGATGGTGCGGGCCAGCTGTTTACGTTCTTCCTGCGTCACAATATTCACTTTTTTATCGAGTAGATCATCCGGCAGATTGGCGTTGAGTGTTTTGGCCATACCCGTTGGAACGAGGATTTTCGTCACGTTCCGGACGATCTTGTTTTTATTTTCGTCAAATGCGGCGAGAATTTTCCGGTCGATTTCGTTAAATTCCAGTTTTGGAAAAAGGTCGATGACGGCTGAAACGGGACCTTGTTTTAGTAGTTTTTTGACTTCGTGCGCACTGTTGAGAATGAGCGGTCCGGAAATCCCGAAATGGGTGAAGAGGATTTTTCCCTGCCGGAAGATGGAGGTGCCGTCTTTGGCGGTGAAGGTGATGCGCATAGGATCGAGCGACGTTCCCGACAGGTCTTTCACCCACTGCTCTTTGACTTTCAGCGGCACAATATCCGGTGTGGCCTTAACGATGGTGTGGCCGATCTGTTCGAGCCATTGAAAGGCTTCACCGGTGGAGCCGGTTTCTGGGTAAGCGGTTCCTCCGGTGGCCAGAATTACGCTTTCTGAGCGAAGCGGACCTTCCAGGGTCTGGACGCCGGTTACTTTTCCATTCTCGACGAGTAAGCCCTGAACGGACGTGCTGAACCGGCACTGCACGTCGTGGATTTTCATGTAGTTCTGCAGGGCACGATTGACGTCGATGGATCGATCAGTTTCGGGGAAGGCGCGTTTCCGATCTTCGGAAATGTAGAGCGACAGCCCGAGGTTTTCGAATAATTCGAAGGTATCGCGTGCGGCGAAGCGGGAAAACGGGGAAAAGAGAAATTTGGCATATTCGCCGTAATTTGCGAGAAATTCGCGGGTATCAAATTCGCCGTTGGTAATATTGCAGCGTCCGCCGCCGCTGAGTTCTAGCTTTTTTCCAGGGGTTGGATTTTTTTCCAGCAGTAGCACGCGGCGGCCATATTCCGCCGCATGCCCCGCAGCGATCATGCCCGCCGGTCCGCCGCCCACAACAATCACATCAAAATTTTCCATACCTTGGAACTTAGTGGTGTGCTGGATTGAATTCCAACTGAAAGTCACTAACATGTCCGGTCAACCAGGAGGGGATTGATGAAATGGGTCGGACTTGCTGTTGGGTTGTTTGTTGCGCCGGTTGCGTTGGCGGATGCGGGATATGTTGATTTTGATCTGGGGCTTATTTCCCCGCAGATGCTCGGGCAGATGCCGTTGGAAAAGGTGGAAAAGTATAACACCGAAGAGTTGGGCTATTCCCTGCTGTATTCCAATGGCCTGTTTTCCTGCACCGTTGCTGTTTATGACCTTGGCCGCGAGGACATTCCCGATGGCCCTTCGAGCGACGGAATTAAGAACATTTTCCAAGCCTTGGAAATTAAATTGGAAAAGCTGGAGGATGACGAAGCGATTTCTGATTTTCAGAAGCGGGGCGGAACGACGGTCCCCAAAAAATCGCCCCTGAAGTTTGCGAATACCGTTTTCCAATATTCGGAACCGCGCGCGGTTCGCGGCGCGGTGAAATCGATCCCTGTCTATGAATCGGTCTATGTGACCGGGAAGAAAAACAAGTTTATCGAGGCCCGGTTCAAATTTGATTCGGCTGGGCGTTCGGACGCGCGCGGGATGGCCGATGAGCTGGTGAAACAGCTGGTGCTGATGCTGATTGCGGAAAATTCAGCGGAAGATCTGCTATTGGCGGCGTGCGATGCCCTGATCCATAATCCCGGAAGTTATGCCGGTCAGGCCGCGGCTCAGCGAGTGTTTGAGGAAACGCTGAATCATGAAAATTTGAATATCTACGACGCGTTCTTTGTCTGGCCGCAGGATTACAGCAAGCCGGAAAATGCGGATTTGCTCACGGCGGCCTATTTTGCGGGAATGCTTCAAGTGGTCATTCCGAAGAGACTCGAGAGCGGCGGGGAGGTCGAGGCTTTTGTTGCAATGATGCAGGCCTATGAAAATATGCGGGCCCGGGATCAGATTCAATCGATTACACAGTTGGATGAATGGTCCAAAGCACCTGACAAAAAAATCTTATACCAAAATCTGCTGGTTGAATTGGGCTACATTCAAGGCAATTAACCGGCATCGTTATTTTCCTCGCGAAGACGCGGAGTACGCAGAGGTTCAGTCTGAGTTCAGATCCCTGCGCGTTCTGCGACTCCGTGAGAATTCCTTTTGGATTCTCCGTTTCTAAATCCTTTCGGCGCAATAGGCTTTTGTGTAAAGTTCGCGCCTATTTTTCCAACCATTGGAAACGGGAGTTTTTTGGAATGACACGATTTTTGAAGATGTTGGCCTTTTCGCTGGTTTTTTACGCAGTTGCCGCGGCCCAGACCTATACGAATATTTTAGAAAATGGGACCAACGTGACCGTGGATTCGGTCTGGAACACGACAACTATTATTGTGGGTGGCAATTCGGCGAGTAACGGCCTAGGCATTTTTGAGGGGGGGCAGGTGACCAACGCCAATACGACGGTTGGGGGATCAACCAACGGCCATTTCAATGTTGTGAATGTCCGCGGCGATGCGGAATGGACCATGACCGGTAATCTGGTGGTGGGCGATGAGGGTTCGGACAACTATTTCGAAATCAGTTCCGGGGCCACCGTGGACTCGGCGGAAGGGGTTGTGGGTCGTGCGGCGGGTTCTTCGAATAACATCGTGTATGTAACCGGCAGTGGTTCTGCGTGGAATGTGGACGGTGGGATCTTTATCGGTGGCATGAGTAATGCCGTTGCCGTTGATGACGGTGGCCTGATCGCGTCGGATTATCTGGCAATTTCGACGAATGGTAGCGGATTTTTTCTGAGTAATGGCGGCACTTTTTCCATTGATACCAACCAGTTCGATGCGGGGATGACGGGCTTTAATTGGAATGGCGGAGGTCATTTGGCCCTGACGGGTGTGCTCTCGGGCATGGATACGACCAACGGTGCGAATTATCTGGATGGCGGGCGCGATCTTTCGCTGGGCGGTGCGGGCGCGGAATGGATTAATCCCACGAATGATCTCATTGTCGGGTACGAAGCATCGGGCAGTGCCCTGGCCATTACGAACGGAGCGACGGTTGAAAATTCAGATGCGTTTATCGGCTGGGGCGCAGATGCTGGCGATAATCTGGTGTTGGTGACCGACGCCGGTTCGGAATGGAACAATAATGGCAATCTCTATGTGGGCACCTATGGCGACCCAACCAATCTGCAGGCGGCGGCTTCCGGAAACGCGTTGGTCGTAACCAACGGCGGTGTGGTCTATGTGGGCGAAGCCTCAACGAATGATGTCGGTGCAGGTGTTGCCGAGGGCATTTTGGTGGGATCGACCAATGGCGCGGTTTTGATTGCCGATAATGGCTCCTATGTGGAAACCGATGGATCGCTTTATCTGGGCAGTGTTTCGAATGCAAGCCTTACAGGTTCCGCTACCGTTCAGAATGGTTCGACCATTCAGGTGGGGGCCCTCGCCATCAATTCCAATGGCGTGTTTAATCTGAACGAAGATGGTATGCTGATGGTAACCGGCGATTTTGATGTGGATGCGGTGAGTAACCGTTTGAACTGGGCCGACAGCAGTGCCCTTGAAGTGCAGGGTCAATTGGCGCTGAATGCAGGGTTGGAGGGTGAAGGCCGGACGCTTTCCCTGTCTGGAAGCAATGCCAACTGGTCCATCACCGGAGATCTTGCTTCGGGGACCAATGGCCTGGTCTACATTGAGAACGGCGCTGTGGTAACCAACACATCGGGTGGAGTTTCGGGTGAAAATAATGAGGTGATTGTACAGGGTAGCGGTGCTCATTGGCTGAATCAGGGCGCATTGACGGCCAGCGGAACCAGCAACCGGGTTTCTGTCCAGAGCGGCGGAAAAATTACCGCGGACACCTTAAATTTAACCGGTAGTAACGAACT
>CAKZQV010000451.1 GCA_937141895.1 uncultured Verrucomicrobiota bacterium | reverse complement strand
CACCGGATAATCGCACCTGGCTGGAAGTAACCTTCGAGGAAGAAACCTATTTGCGCACCATCGAGGTCCCGCCAACAGAACACCTGATGAAACGACGAAGCTTCGACACCGATACCGTCATCCGCCTTCAGGCCCATACATCCAAGGGCTGGGAAGAGGTCGGGTCCCGCGTAATTCCGCGCGGAAACTGGCAGGACCGCCTGCCCGAACACGGCATTCACCTGGCTTTCCCGGATTTTAAATCAAACCGCTTTCGTATCGTTTTCGAGAATAATTTTCCGATCGAACTCACCTATCTTCGCCTCTACAACGGCGCTCGCCTGAACGACGGGCGCGGTCAGGCCGGCTATGTGCTCCGAAGCCTGGAACGCAACGACCCGCCGAAACAAGATCCGGCAAGCCACATTGAGATCGCAGAAATCCTCGACCTTTCCAACAAGTTGGAGGCCGACGGCACGCTCGACTGGAATGCGCCGAAGGGCAGCTGGACTATACTGCGGTACGGCCATGTGAACACCGGCGTCAAAAACAAACCCGCTCCTCCAGAGGCCACCGGCTTCGAATGCAACAAACTTTCAAAGCGCGGGGCAGACACCCATTTTGCCGGCTACATCGGTCGTCTCAGCGAGCCCGGCGGTCCGGCTGACAACGGCCGACTGAAGGGTATGCTGATCGACAGCTGGGAATGCTACACCCAGACCTGGACCGATGAAATGGAACAGGAATTTGAAACCCGCCGGGGGTATGCCCTGCGCACTATGCTCCCCGCCCTTTCCGGCTGGGTGGTAAACGATTTCCAAACCTCGGAACGCTTCCTCACCGACTGGCGCGATACGATTAACGATCTGCTCGTCGACAACTATTTTGGTCGCATGGCGGAGCTCGGGAGAGAACGCGGGATGACCCTCTCGTTCGAAACCGCGATCGGCGACGTTTCCCCCGGTGACATTCTTCAGTTTTCCAGCAAGGCCGACATTCCCATGTGCGAAGCATGGAGCCCGAATGATCCGCACTGGGGCGGATTTGAAACCAAACCGACCGCCCCCATGGTTTCCTCCGCCCATATTTACGGAAAACCACTGATTGCCGCCGAAGCCTTTACCCGTGCCGGCGGTGTTTCGACCACCTGGGATGAACATTTTTACACGATTAAATATCTGGCCAACCTCCACTTTGCGCAGGGGATCAACCATATGGTGTTTCATACGTTCACCCACAACCCCTTTGATCGCGCGCCGGGAACGACCTTTGGCGGCGGAATAGGCACACCCTTTATTCGGGGGCAGACCTGGTGGAATTATATGCCCCATTTCACCGACTACATTGCCCGCTGCCACCTGCTACTGCAGAGCGGTTTTCCAGTATCGGATGTGCTCTGGTATCTGGGCGACGATCTGGATCATAAACCCGTGCAACACACCCCGTTCCCGAACGGATATAAATTCGACTATCTCAACCACGATGTGCTCGTAAACAGCCTGCAGGTGAAAAATGGAAATCTCTGCATTGAAAACGGCACCCAGTGGCGCCTGATCTGGCTGGCCGAGGAACAATGCCGGCGCCTGAAACCTAAAACCCTTGCCACACTCAAAACCCTTGTCGAACAAGGTGCAACCGTTATCGGCCCGGCACCGGAAATGAATGCCTCTTTATCGGGCGGAACCGAAGCGGATGCACAGTTTGCGAAACTGGTGAAGGAACTCTGGGGCGAAGCACCTTCCGATTCCGGCTCGCGCAAAATCGGAAAAGGACAACTGATTTGGGGCGGCAACCTGCTGGAGCATCTCCAAAAGTTAAACATCCAGCCCGACCTGATAGGCACCCAAGGAACCACTTGGTGTCACCGGCGCACAGAAGATAAGGAGATTTACTTTATCGCTTCCGGCCGCGTGGATCCGCTGGTCGCCAACCTGCAATTCCGCGCAAAAGGCATCCCTTATCTGTGGGATCCAAACACCGGAACCAAAAACAAACTGCAGGTCTATTCCAGCACCGATACCCACACGGTTATTCCAATGAACCTGCCGGCAGTCGGCGCGGCGTTCATTACCTTCGAAGGTGAAAATTCCCAGCCCGCGTGGGTTAAAATTGAGCGTGATGGGCAATCCATCGTCGACGCCACCGACCTGAGCCTGACGGATCAGGGCGCGCCGTTCCCGATCTTTGGTCTGAACCCCGAAGACCACCAGCAACCCTGGATTAAACCGCGTCCGTTATTGGCCATCGATCCGATCAGCAGAACGGCCTGGGAAGCAGGCTCCTACAAATTAACGGCGCCCGATGGAACGTTCCAGACCCTGGATATTCCAACCCTTGGAACCGCCCAGCTGGATAAAAACTGGACTCTCATCTTCCCAAAAGACTGGACGCCGAAACAGACACTAAAACTCGATACCCTCGTTCCGTGGTCGGAGCTGGAAGAGGCCGAAACCAAAGCGTTTTCCGGAACCGCAGTTTATGAAACCAGCATTGAGATGAATGAGCTGAAAGCGAAAGATCGCTTCCTGCTCGATCTCGGCCGCGTCGACAGCATGGCGGAAATTGTAGTAAACGGTTCCTCCGTAGCCGTAGTCTGGGCTCCCCCGTTCCGGGCCGATATTACCAAACACCTGAAATCCGGAAAAAACAGGATTGAAATCAAAGTCACCAGCACTTGGTTCAACCGGTTGGTCTACGATGCTAATCAAAAACCGGACCAACGCAAAACGTGGGTCATTGCCGGCCCAAAAAAAGGTGCAACACCGGTGCCGGCAGGACTGAGCGGCCCCGTCTTCCTGCACAAGGGAATCGCCGTTGAACTTAAAACTGAGGGTAAGGAATAGCTGTATGATTAAAATCTATTTATCCGTACTTGTTACGCTCAGTGCAGGGACCGTCTTCGCTGCGGAACCACCGCATGGATTTAACACTGTTTTTAACGGACAGGATTTAACCGGCTGGAGCGGCGGCGAGGAATGGTCGGTCGAGGATGGCGCGCTCACAGGTGTCGCCGATGGAACCCTCAAAGCCAACCGCTTTATTACTTGGCAGGGTGAGCCGCTGAAAAATTTTGAGTTGCAGGTATTGGTCCGGGTCAGTGAACAAGGAAACAGCGGCATTCAGTATCGCGGCAAGATTCGTCCCGACCTAGGGCCCTATCGCGTGTCCGGCTACCAGTGCGATATCGTGGCAAAAGCACCGCAATACCATGGCATGCTCTACGAAGAGAAAGGCCGTCGTATTCTGGCACGCCACGGTAAAACCGTCATCATCGACACCGACGGCCAGCCTTGGATTACGAATACCAATCCCGTTGTAAACTTTGAGCCCAACACCTGGCAACAGTTCAGGATCCTCGCCGAAGGCAACCACCTGCGGCATTGGATTGACGGAAATCTGGTCCTCGACGTCATCGATTTCGATGAAGCGGGCCGCGCGCTCGAAGGGGTCCTTGCTGTTCAGGTGCATGTCGGGCCGCCGATGAAAATTCAATACAAGGATTTCTTTCTCAAACGTCTTCCCGATGATCTTCCAATCATTGGAAGCGAAGCGGTTACCATTCCCGACGATGCACTGCAGGTAAAACCGCAGGCCAAGCTTCCCAAAGACTGGAAACCGGTCACCTACGCCCAACGGGACGAACTTCAGAAACAGTGAAAAGCCATTTGAAGCTGAACAATTATCCATCTCATTTTTACCGCGTGCTGATTTCGCTAGGCTGTTGCGCGGCGTTTTCCTGCCCGGCAATTACCTGGCACCAGGATATGACCGAACAGGATTCGATCGATCTCGCCTGGTCAGAACCCGCCTTTAATGCAACCTGTCGCATTTTTGTGCGGAACGACGACGGCCGGCTGATTCAAACGGGCACCGGAGTTCTGATTGCCGACGAATGGGTACTCACCGCCCGCCACCTCTTTATTGAAAAATCGAAGAAGGAAAAAACCCGCGTTCTGTTCCAGCGCACAGCGGATTCGGATTTTACAAGACGGAGCATCAAGGCGGTGTTCACCACGTCTCCGGATCTTGCACTGATTCAGCTTCGCGAACCGGCACCGGACTGGGTCCCGCGGATTCATCCCTACCTTAAACAGGATGAGTTTTCCGCCCAGCTCGAGGGATACAAAATCGGCTATGGAGCCACGGACTCGAAAGGAACCGGGATGGGTATCCGGCGCGGATGCACGAACCGCTATACCAAGGAGTCGGAGGAGTGGCTTTGGTTTGTTAAATACCGTTCCCATTCAGCAAAATTCACAAAGTGGGAAGGCGGAACAGGTCCGGCCGACTCCGGCGGCCCATTTTTTGTAAAGGATAACGTTACCTGGTGGGTCAGTTCGCTGACGCAGGGGCCGCACCGGGGTGTTGGATTCCGTGAGACCAGATTATCGACGAAAATGGACTGGATTCGCCAAACCACCGGAATCGCGTTCGACGGCCAGATTGGCGGAGCGGAATAACCCACGATTTTTCCAAACCTTGGAAACCGTCATCTGCGCTGCATCCGATACATACCAAAACAATAAAGCTGATCATTTTTTAAGCTTTTTCCGTTTGAGATCCCCTACTCCAAGTCTAGGATGTGCACCATGAAGATTAAACAGGATGAACGGGAGATTCGCTGGGGCATCATTGGATGCGGCGATGTGACGGAAGTGAAAAGCGGCCCGGCCTATCAAAATACCGATGGATTTGAGCTGATCGCCGTGATGCGGCGGAATGTGGAAAAGGCGCGGGATTACGCGCGCCGCCATGGCGTTCCAAAGGTTCAGGCGAGTGCCGATGCACTCATGGCCGACCCCGAGGTGGACGCGGTATACATTGCCACGCCGCCCGACAGCCATCACACCTATGCACTGAAAGTCGCAGCGGCGGGAAAGCCGTGCTGCATCGAGAAGCCGATGGCCCCGACCTATGAAGAGTGCATGGAAATCCTCGCCGCCTTTGAAAAGAACAATATTCCCCTCTTCGTCGCCTATTACCGCCGGACGCTGCCGCGCTTTACAAAAATTAAAGAATGGCTGGATCAGAGGTTGATCGGGTAGGTCCGGCATGTTGAATGGCGACTGAGCAAGCCGCCGAGTGACGAGGATTTGAGCGGTGCGTATAATTGGCGTACGGATGCCGCCGTTGCGCGGGCCGGCTATTTTGATGATCTGGCCAGTCATGGACTAGATCTATTTTCATTCTATTTCGGCAACTTCAAAAAAGTTTCCGGCATCACCGCCCAACAACAAGGCCTCTATTCCGCGTTCGACGCAATCGCCGCCTGCTGGCTTCACGAAAGCGGCATCACCGGATGCGGCCGTTGGAATTTCGGATGTGCGGACTCCGCCGACTGCGTCCGGATTTCCGGCAGTACCGGCCGCATCGAGTTTTCGATATTTGATGAAGCTCCGGTTCGTCTGATCACCGCCGCGTCTGAATGCAAAGAGCTGACGATTGAACATCCAGCTCACGTTCAGCAACCGCATGTGGAAGCCATGCGCGATTCCCTGCTGCGGGGAACCACGCACCCGTCCCCCGGATGCGCCGGAGCCCATACGGCATGGGTAATGGAAGCCATTATGAATGGTTAATTTTCCGAAACACTCTACCGCAAATATATGGTATCCCGGAGAATACGAATTGATAAATATGTGCCCTCGCAAAGCGACTGAAGTTGTCCAATCTGCTCAAATCCGCAACGTCTCTATGGATAGACAGCACACAATCCATAACGGAAAATTATGAAATCAATACAGATCATCGTTGGTTCTTTCATCCTTTTCAACCTGCTGAGCCTCTCCGCATTTTCGGAAGAACGGATATGGACCGGAAAAAACGGCTCCATGGTTGAAGCTGAGCTGGTTAAGGCTAAAGGCAACGATGTTTTCCTAAAAACCCGAGACAACGGCGTGGTAAAAGTCGATATCAACTCGCTCTGTGCCGACGATCGGAACTTTATTGAAACCAACTTTCCGCCGGAAATGACCCTTGAAGTCTCCATCGACCGGGACCGCTCCAACCAAAGCAAAGGGGGCGCAAAAAAAGGCCATCAGATTCAGACCGAAACGATCTCAGCGAAGGTTAAAGTCGCGAAAAAAGACCCCGGCTCGTATGATATCCCGTTATCTGTTGACCTCATTCTCATTGGCGAAAATACCAAAAAAGAGGTGTACGTCGTTCTGGGCACCCGAACCGAAACGTTCACCTTCCAAACAGAACGCATGTTTGAATTTTCAACGAATGAACTGGTTCTGGAGCAGAAAGAAACTGCGCGCTCTGCATCGGAAAAAGGGATGACGTATGAAGGCTATGTGGCCTTTGTTCGAAATCCGTCCGGAAAAGTTCTTACGACTAATGCCAGCCAAAAGCTGTTCGAACTCCACGCTGATGCTCTGAAAAATGCCAAGCAGGGCATGAAATTCGACCTGAAATTTAACCCGGTCAAAAAAGAGAAAAAAAACGAGCGGAAAAACCTGTAAAGACTACCCTGCCCAGAATCAGGATCGCCATGATCAATGGCTATAGGTTTGAACACTCCACCGTAAACGTATGGTCGCCCGCGGACACTTTTTTCGGTGCACGGTCGCTTGGGAAAACGATCGTTGCCGTGGTATTGGGCGGAACCGTGACGCTCATCCGAAGCAGTTCACCTTCCTTGGACCATGCACTGGACGCTAAACCATAGGGCGTATCCAGCTCGGCTTTCGCCAACGTCAGCGGGCCGCCGACCAGCGGGCGAACATAAAAGTGCTTATAGCCTGGATGTTTCGGATCGGGGGCTAAGCCCGCCACACGCTCATACATCCAGAGGCCAACGGCTCCGTAGGCATAGTGGTTGAACGAATTCATTTTGGCATCGCCGAAGCCGTCCTTGTGACTGTAGCTGTTCCAGCGCTCCCACATGGTGGTGGCCCCCTGATTAATCGGATAGAACCAGGAGGGATAGGTTTCGTTAAAGAGCAGGTCGAACGCGACCTCCTCCTTTCCGGCACGATCCAGCACCCACGTCAGATACGGCGTTCCAAGAAATCCGGTGCGCAAATGACCGTCCGCCTCATCAACGAGGGCGGTCAGGCGTTCTTCCGCGTTTTTCTTCAGCGATTCCGGAACCAGACCGAACTCCAGCGCGAGCACATAGGACGTCTGTGTCTCCTGAGCATTTTTTAGCGTTCCGGTTTCATCTAGATAAAACGAAGCAAAGGCCGCTTTGGCTTCGCGTGTTTTACGGCCATATGCTGACGCTTTCGTTTCCAACCCGGTTGCTTTGCATGATTTTGTAAGCAGATCCAGACTGTGTACATAAAACGCCGCGCTGATTAAATCTGAGGAGGTCTCCCCTTTCCGGTCTTTCGCATACGGTTGCAGCCAATCGCCGAAATTCTGTAATTTTGAGGGAAGCTTATCGCCTTCCGTAATCTTGCTTTCATAATACTCCACCAGCTTTTCCATCATCTCGATGTTGTCTGCGAGAATTTCAAGATCGCCGGTTCGCACATATACATCCCAGGGAATAATGGTGGCGGCATCCATCCAGCCCGCACTGCCCCCGTGCGGGTAAATGGCGGGAATGACATGGGGAATACGACCGTCGTCCATTTGATCCGCGCGCATGGAACCCAGCCAGCTTTTGAAAAAGGCGAGGCAGTCATAGTTAAACATCGCGGTGGATGCAAAAACCTGTGCGTCTCCGGCCCACCCCATACGTTCATTACGTTGTGGACAGTCGGTCGGCACTTCAAGAAAGTTTCCGCGCTGACCCCAGACAATGTTGGACTGCAATTGATGCAGTTTTTTATGCGAAGAGGTAAAGGTTCCCGTCGGCTTAAGATCGCTGAACAGCACCAGTCCCTTGAGCCAGTCGATAGACGGCTTGGTGCCCTTCGGCAATCCGGATAATTCCACATACCGACAACCGTAGAAGGAGTAGGTTTGCGTCCAGGTGAACGGCTGCTCATCTGCCGCCGTATATTTAATGACGCATTTTGCGGAACGATAGTTTTTGGTGTATAGCGTACCATCCTGATTCAGCATTTCGGCTACACGCGCCTGAACGGTTTGACCGGATTTCACGGGAATATTTTTCAGCATGATTTTCCCGACAAAGTTCTGTCCGAAATCATAGACAAAACGACCCGGCTCCGGCTCGGTGATCTCCACCGCCTTCAGCTCTTGTTTCACCACGACCAGCGGGAGCGATTTTGGGGTTAAACGGGCATCGCCCAGTTCCGAGTTCACCAGCGGATTTTTCCAGGCGGCATCATCAAATCCGACCCTATTCCACCCTGCCATTTCTTTTCGGGCATCATATTCTTCGCCGTCATAAATTCCGGAATAAAGGATCGGGCCATCGCCTGTTTCTTTCCATTGGCCATCGGTAACAATACGTTCTTTCGATCCGTCTTCATAGATCAGCTCAAGCTGAACCAGCAGCTCCGGTTGCTGTCCCTTCACCGCTTTATCGTGATGCCACCAGATTTCACCGGCATACCAGGCCGTTCCCAGCGTGGCACCGATCGCATTTTTTCCGGCTTTGATCTGCTTGGTCACATCATACGTCATCGTATCAATGCGGTCGTGATAGGCGGTCCAGCCCGGAGCAAAGTGCTCATTTCCAATCTTCTCGCCATTGATGAAGATTTCATACGCGCCCTTGGCGGTGGCGTAGAGCCGCGCTTGTTTAACTGCGCGTGCCGTCTTAAATTCATTCCGAAACCAGGAAACCGTTTCCACTTCGGGATCGAACGGACTGGCGGACCGAATCCAATGGGCACTCCAATCTTCGTTTGAAAGCAGACCCATTTCACAGGTTTGCACTTCGCTCCATTCTGACTCCTTGCCCTGCTGGTCTTTAAAACGTGCCTTCCACTCGATCTGCTGCCGCGATTTTAATTCTTTGCGTGCATACGGAACAAACACGGACTGATCAGATTCGACCCAGGCACTATCCCAAAGGATCTTATTTTTCACCGCATCCTTGACCTGGACTTGATATGCCGACTGCGCCTTCGTCCCCACCGGAAGTTTCCAGGAAAAAGCAGGTGAGGCATCATAAAAGCCCATCGGATTTACAAACCCCTCTCCGAGCGTCAGGTTTTGAGGCATTTCTTGCGCATACCCCACTTCTGAAAAGGCGCACCAGATCCCCAATACAGCCATACCTATAGATCGTTTCATCGTGAGTCTCCCTTTACGCATTGAACGATAAAGTTAAGAACGTGCCACAAGAACTCATGAACGAACAACTCCATCCTGAGCAATTATTCGACGCAAGCCGTTCCAGAATTAAAATTCAAAACACGGGATTCGAGCGTTTTATTTTTTTTACAAAAAAATGTAAGGGAACTGAATCAAGCGCGACTACGCCCTAGAAACCGAAACCCAAAAATACCTAGGAGTATAACATGAAACTTAAAAACACCGCCCTTTCCATAGCTCTTCTTCTATCTGCCGGCGCAAGTTCCGTTCTTGCCGGCGATGCAAACTGGCTGACTGATTTTGAACAAGCGAAGAAAGTGGCCGCAGAAAAAAACCTTCCAATCTTGGTCGATTTTTCAGGATCCGATTGGTGCGGGTGGTGCATTAAACTCGACAACGAAGTTTTTTCTACCCGCGAGTTCGCCGAATATGCTGAAAAAAATCTGGTGCTTTTCCTCGCCGATTTTCCCAACCAGAAGGCGCAACCAGAGAGCGTAAAAAAACAGAATCAGGCCCTGTCTGAAAAATATGAAGTGAAAGGCTTCCCCACCGTGCTGATACTCGATGCCTCCGAAAAAGAGCTAAATCGAACCGGCTATAAATCAGGCGGCGGTGCGGCCTATGTGAAACACCTGAATGATCTGATTAAATAACAAATGGAGACCGGTAACGTGCGTGTAATTGTCAAATACCTTGGGATATGGATGAGCCTTTTAACGCTAGGGGTTCAGGCACAGATCAGTCAGCCGTATCAGTGGACTCATGCTGTGGACGGGAATCGATTAAGCATTGAGGTGAACGTTCCGGCAGGCACGTACCTATATGCAGAGCGCACCTCTGTTTCCGTGAGCGGAAGTGCCCGGCTGCTCGAGCAACCGGTCGCTCACGACCACACCGATGAGTTTGGCACAGCGCCCATTTTTGAGGGCGGTCAGATTCATCGTTGGGTTTTTGAATCCCGTGCGGCAGATCGTGCAGCCATTGCCATCAATTACCAGGGCTGCGGCGCTCAGGAAGACGGAGCTGGTGCAATATGCTATCCGCCGGCTTCACTAACCCTGGGCGCACCCATGGCATTGGATGCAGCGGAAACGAAAATTCCGGAAAATACATCCGGCCAACTGAACGAATTGCTGGACAAGTTCACCACGGTCCGGAGTGATGGCGGCATTAAAAATGTGGATGAAATGCTGGCTTTTTTATCGCTCGATTCATCCAGCGCGCCGGCCGCATCGGCGGGGTTGTTGGAAGGAAAAGGGATTATACTCATCATCGCATTAGTTTTACTCGGCGGACTGGCTCTGAACTTAACCCCGTGTGTATTACCGATGATTCCCGTGAACCTGGCCATTATCGGAGCGGGCTCGGCCGCAGCCACGAAACGACAGGGATTCATCCGAGGCGGGGTATATGGGCTCGGCATTGCAGTCGCCTACGGTGGACTGGGCATATTCACCGTGCTCACCGGAAGCAAATTCGGAACGCTGAATGCATCGCCCGCGTTCAACTTTTCGATTGCCCTGGTTTTCCTTGTATTGACGCTGGCCATGTTTGATGTGCTCAACATCGACCTCTCCCGCTTCAGCTCGCGTATGGGCGGAAACAGCGGAAACCGAGCCGGACTGATTCCGGCCTTTTCCATGGGGATTGTTGCGGCATTACTCGCAGGGGCATGCGTTGCACCCATGGTCATTGCAGTGCTGCTGCAGGCCACCGCCATGTATTCCGCGGGGAATCCTGCTGGTCTGTTCCTGCCGTTTCTTCTAGGCATTGGCATGGGATTACCGTGGCCCATTGCCGGCGCAGGCTTAGCTGTTTTGCCGAAACCCGGCATGTGGATGGTGCGGGTTAAGCACGGATTCGGAATCCTGATTGCCATCATGGCCCTCTACTATGGCTACCTCGGCTATGAGCTGCTGGGCGGACACGATTCCGAAGCCTCCCCCGAACAGGAAATTGCGCGGCTAGAGCAGGCGCTGCAGCAGGCTTTGGATGAGGACAAACCCGTGTTTATCGATTTCTGGGCCAGCTGGTGCAAAAACTGTCTCACCATGAATGCCACAACATTTAAAGACGAACAGGTCATTACCCGTTTACATGATTTCCAGGAAATTCGCTTCCAGGCAGAAGATCCTGGACACGCAGCAATCAAAAATCTTATGGATCGCTATGAACTTCCGGGACTGCCCGGATATGTGGTCCTCGTCCCAAATAACTAAACCAAAGGAAAATAAAATGAAAAAAGTATCCCTCGTAGCATCAGCACTGATGATCACCGCAATGATGACCCTAACCGGATGCAACAGCATGTGTTCCAAAGACAAAGCAGCATGCGGAGCCGAAAAGGCCGGCATGGAAGCCTCCT
>CAKZQV010000450.1 GCA_937141895.1 uncultured Verrucomicrobiota bacterium | reverse complement strand
CTATGGGATATTCCGATGCCGGAAAGAACTGGAGAGCCAGCTTGATCCTCTTTTTTATATGATTTGTATTCAAATTTCAGAAAATCGAATATGGCATCAATTACCACCGACTCCTTTCCCTGTTTCCACTCCCAGAGGTTACATCGGTTTTCGACCTTATCTAATAATGGATAATAGGTGAGAAAAGTTCCGCCCAGGATCTTATGCCCGGCACGAACGGGTGAGAATTTCATCCCACTTGGACTGAATCGTTCCCGATCATTCCGTGGCACGTAATATTCTAAGTCGAAGAAGATGACTTTCGTTCCATTCGGGTGAAAGAAGCGTCTTTTATTCATATGGATCTATTCTAACTCATTTTTAATGGAGAGGAGGCCGAAGCCTCCCCTCTGTTCAGACTACAACCGGACTATTTCGACCGCCGACCACCACCCGAAGTATTATTACTTCGACCACCACCGGAAGGTTTCCCCTGGTTTTCCGAAGGTTTGTTTTGGGGATAAGACGGACGATTTCCACCATTACTTGACTTTGACATTTCTGATTACCTCACTTGCGCTCATTTCAAATGCACTTAAGGGAACCGAGCAGATTCCCCATTGCGGCCTCTCCTATCCGGAAAAGACCCAAGCAAGGTATCTGATGGAGCTGATAAAATCTTCGAAGCGGGTGCCGAAGAATCTCCACTTTTGCGCCAATAATCACAACACCCTTATATGGCGACTCTTACAACCCCAGCACACATCCAAAGTCGTTTAAAAACATATCTGAGCATGCGGATCAATCCGCATTTTGGCACCGCACTTAGGACACTTTTTATACTTTTTAATCCTGAACAGCAGTTCCTTCAGCGGCTCCCTCATCTCGTTAAATATCACCGCATCTTTGTGACCACACCCCTCACACTTCAGAGGGTATCCTTTCATCCCTGGCATAACCATTTTGCCCCCTAAAAAACACTAAAGTTCACCAAACATATTAACTATGGAACTATTCATGCGGATCTTCAAAGCCTTGGCAGTCTCAACCAACCGCGCCATCTCACTATTTGCGAAAGATTTTTTTAGTTGCTCGATGCGCTCCAGAACTTTTTCCTCCTCGCTCTCATCTTCATCCAACCCCAAAGAAAGAATATCAAGCCCAAGAGAGTGTAGCTGCTTGTTCATAAACGACTCATTCTTCACTACATCCTCGAACGCATCTAAATACATCTGAAAAACAACCGTAAGTTGCTCCGTAAGCTTCGTACGAGATGGCACAGATTTGTTTTGTGAAGCCAGAAACTCACCAAGTGGCATACCTCTAAAGCTGTATTCCGTCTGATTAATTACACTGTATGCACTTATGCCTTTGAACGGGACATCATAATCTTCCAACATCTCCTGCATACCATCTAAGATTTCATCCAATTCACTTTGTGCTTTTAAATCTGCTTTATTTGCAACGACATATAGCTCTTTTTCGCTCAAATCCAAGCTCTCCAAAAACATCAAATCTGAACGAGGAATCGTTCCATAAGAATCCACACCTACCACCCAGATCAACGCGTTTGCTGTCTTAAGATGCTTAGAGGCGACCGCTTTATCTTTATCGGTGTACCCCTCACTCTCGGCGGGGTTATATCCTGGGGTATCAACTAACGCAATATGCTTAAACTTTTCATCAATAAAAGGTGTGCCGACAACCATTGAGGGCATGATATCACGAAGGTTAAAAGAAAAGCTTTTGACATAATCATGCGACATTTTTTTATACATCTGCACATCAATAGGAACCCGTCCTCCACTCCTAGAAAATCCAAAGATATGCGATTCTGAATCGGGAATAATATATGTTGGGATAGCTGTTACAGGCTCGATTCCTATCGGAAGCTGGAGTTCTAGATTTTCAAAAAACCCACTAGCAAAAGTTGATTTCCCACTACTAAAACCACCACCAATAGCTACAACATTTTTTTTATAAAGCCCCGGGTGCAAGGCGACCTCTTCCATACGCTGCTCAATATCCTGCAGCAATAAAATCGCCTTCGCCTCTTCTGCCAATGCAGATTCTTCATTAGCAAAATCTAAAAAATCGCCATACAGAATCTCTTTAAACTCCCGAAGTCCCTCGTTGTGTAGAGGCTTCGCGGAGAGCAATGATGACACGAGCTGACTTTTTGATGTCAGCTCTGCATTCTCAAGGCTCAATGCATCAACTTCTCCTTGGCGTTCTTTCAGGTCGGCCTCTAATCGTGCCTCACTCGCTTTCACTGTATCCAGATCTTGCTGCACTCCTAAAAGCTCGGTTGCACATTTATCGATGCGGTCATCCAGCTCTGCGATACAGACCTCTGTTTGTTGATAAAGTGACTTACGACGAAAGCAAAAATAGCTCGACTGCTTTTTAGCAAGCTGATCTAAAACATTTAAACGAGAATCTTTATAGTCCGACATTATTGAGCTCCTCTATGCAACGTTCATATTCCCGCAAAATGAGTTCTCTACTCTCCAGTTGCTCTTTTAATTTCGCCAATTCATCGTTATACTGACCGAAGATCATTTTTGATACATTAAGCGAACTAAGATCAGAATTGATGCGCGAAATATACGACTTCGTATCTTTGGTTACCTTTCCCTTAAGCTCTCGTACAAATTCTCCTGCATTCTCTAAATACTCTTCAGCCTGACTTCTTTTTAATGTACCACGCGCACTCAGATTATCTGGCAGCGACCGGTCATATGAAATATCAGGCAATTGTATTTTACTAACAACTTGCCGGATTGCCT
>CAKZQV010000449.1 GCA_937141895.1 uncultured Verrucomicrobiota bacterium | reverse complement strand
TGGTGCCAAGCCGCCAATCGAAGTTCATCATTTTCAGCCGGTGGTGCATGGCGATAAAATCATGATTATCTGTGCCATGACCGGAAAATATCCAAATGAAACCGGGCTCGAAAACATTCTGATCTATGAGCCCAAAAAAGACCGGTGGAGCTGGGGCGATGAGATTCCTGAAAAACGGCGGCGCGGGTCTGCAGGCGTGGTCAATGTGGATGGAAAACTTTATATCATTGGCGGGATCGTTCGCGGCCATATGGGCGGCTACGTCGACTGGGCAGATCTCTATGATCCAAAAAACGGCGAGTGGACCAAACTTAAAAATGCCAAACATAAGCGCGACCATTTTCAGGCCACATACCTCGACGGAAAAATCTATGCGGCCGGTGGACGGACCACCTCGAAGGAAACCGGGAAGGTGTTTGATCTGACGGTTCCAGAAGTCGATGTCTATGACATCAAGACCGGAGCATGGTCTGTGCTTAAAGATGACCTCCCCACCCCGCGCGCAGGGAACTCCACACTGGCCGTAGGTCAAGATGTCGTGGTGGCCGGCGGGGAAAGCGGCGGAAATAAAAAGGCGCATGATGAAGTGGAAGCCTGGGACACGCTGAAGGAAGAGTGGAAAGATTATCCTTCATTGAAGCAGGGACGGCACGGCACCGGACTGATTCTTCATCAAAACTGTATCTACACCTGCTCCGGCTCCGGGGGCCGCGGCGGCGGGCCTGAACTCGAAACCATCGAACGCTTAAAATTGAAATGAGGTAGAGCACGCGTCCCGCTTGCTCAAATGTGAACGGTAAACAAGCGGGACGCTTGTTCTACTTTTAAGATCGGAGCTTCTAAATGTTTAAACAATTAATCTCGGCAATCCTTATGACAACAATCGCAACAGCACAACATGATCCCTTCCAATGGCTGGAAGAAATCGACGGAGAAAAACAGCTGGCCTGGGTCGAGGAGCAAAATGCGATTACACTCAATGCGCTGACGAATCATCCGAAGTTTACTTCGGTCTATGAAAAGACGTTGGAGATTATGAATTCCGATGCGCGCATTCCCTATCCGGGACTGCGTGGCGAATTTGTTTATAATTTCTGGCAGGACCAAACCTACCCGCGCGGCGTGTGGCGCAGGACGACGTTGGAAGAATACCGAAAAGAAAATCCAGCGTGGGAAAATATGCTGGATATCGCAAAACTCGCCGACAAAGAAGACGAGTCTTGGTCCTATAAAGGCGTCGATGTGTTGACCCCGGATTATGACGTCGCTTTAGTCAAACTTTCCCGCGGCGGTGGCGATGCGGTCGTCGTGCGCGAATTTGATATGAAGAGAAAGGCCTTTATCGAAGATGGCTTTAAACTGGATGAAGCCAAAACGCGGGTATCGTGGCTGGACCGCGATACCCTGCTGGTGGGTACTGACTTTGGCGAAGGTTCGATGACCTCGTCCGGGTATCCGCGACAGGTAAAAAAGTGGAAGCGCGGCACACCGTTGACTGAAGCGGAACTTATTTTTGAAGGTAAAAACGAGGACGTAGCGGTCGGTGCATTTGTGCAGGTGACGGCTGATCGGAAGTACACCGTGGTATATCGGAATATCTCTTTTTATGAGTCGGAATATTACGCCTATGAAAACGGCAAGCTGATCAAATTGGATCTTCCGCTCGATGCGGATCCGTCCGGATTTTTTAAGGGCCACCTTTTGGTCAGGCCGAAAAAAGAATGGAAAACGAAAGGCCAGACCCTGGCGTCGGGATCGCTGGTCGCGCTCGATTATGTAATCCTGCTGAAGGGCGAGCACAAGGCGCACGTTCTGTTCCAACCTTCGGAAAAAGACAGCCTCGGCGATGTATCGTTCACGAAGAACCAGGTGCTGATTCGGATATTCAAAGGCGGGCGTTTTGACGAACTCGATTTCCAAACCTTGGAAAACGGAGAATGGAAAAAGCAGGAAGCGGATGTGCCGGAATACGGCACCCTATCCGTCATTTCCGCCGATGATTTTTCCGACCGTTTTTTTCTCTCCTATGAAAGTGCTCTTTCACCGAGCAAACTGATCTTTTATACTCAGGCGGATGCTGAACCGGTCGACATGAAAAGCATGCCTGCCTTTTTTGATGCTTCGAAATTTGAAGTTAAACTGCACGAGGCCATTTCCAAAGACGGGACCCCAATCCCCTATTCCGTGGTTTTTCCAAAGACTGGAAAAATGGATGGATCGACCCCGACCCTGCTTTATGGTTATGGGGGGTTTGAGATTTCGCTCCGTCCATCCTATTCACCGGTCATGGGTGCAACGTGGCTCGAAAATGGCGGTGCGTTTGCAGTCGCCAATATCCGTGGTGGCGGCGAGTTTGGTCCGGCGTGGCACGAGGCGGCGCGAAAGGAAAATAAACAGAAATCCTACGACGATTTTATCGCAATTTCCGAAGACCTGATCAAACGCGGGTATGCATCACCCAAAACACTGGGCATTCAGGGTGGCAGTAATGGCGGATTGCTGGTCGGTGCGGTGACCATGCAACGACCGGAACTTTATAGCGCAGTCGTTTGCGAAGTCCCTCTGCTCGATATGAAGCGCTATCACAAGCTGCTCGCCGGTGCGAGCTGGATGGCGGACTACGGCGATCCGGATAATCCGGAGGAGTGGAAATTTA
>CAKZQV010000448.1 GCA_937141895.1 uncultured Verrucomicrobiota bacterium | reverse complement strand
CCGCATGGCACTCCCGCCAGAACAAGGCGGCTTCGGTCTTGAAGCCAGCCTTATCGGAACGATCTTCCTCGCCATTTCCACCAGTCTTCCGGAACTGGTCATTTCCTTTGCCAGCATCCGTCTGGGCTTCCTGGATATGGCGGTTGGAAATGTACTCGGCAGCAATATGTTCAATCTGCTGATTATTTTCGTGGCCGATGTCGCCATGCGAAAAGCCAGCCTGCTTGAAAATGCATCTTCCAAACATTGGACGAGCGTGGCACTGATTTTTGCCCTAACCATCATCGGAAGCGCACTGCTCCGTACAAAAACCAAAGCTGCTGCCCTGGGAACATCCATCTTAATGATTGGGCTCTATGCCGTGGCCATGACGTTCTTTATGTAACCATCAGGATAATAAAATGACCATTGATGAAATCCGGGATTCCGTAAAAGGGCAGCTCCACAGCATGGGACTGCCGATTGTTGAGGCGAATGGATTCCTTGCTGTGAAACGATTGAAATCGCACAAGGACTACATCGCGTCCAAAAAGATCGGCGCCTACGCTCCGCAACCGGAGCAGGTGGACGTGACGCATATCATGACCCAGGAAGAGCGTGAATTTTATATTCCCGCGCTGGATGAGGATCTGGGCATTTATCGCATGGCCAAAATGGGCGATACGTTTAAACGTAATCAATACGGAACCGTTGAGCCGATCAACCCCGAGTTTGCAGAAAAGGATGAACTCGACCTTATCCTGGTGCCCGGCATTGCTTTCGATGATGAAGGCCGCCGCCTCGGCCCCGAACTCGATTTCTACGATGACCTGCTCAATTTTTATAATGCCGTATTCATCGGTCTCGCCGTTGATGCTCAGCGGGTCAAAGAACTCCCGGTTCCTGATGATTCACCAAAGGTGGATTTTGTCATCACCGAATCCTTCTGTATCGAAGCGTAGATTCCCACGCCTTAAGCTGGAGGGACGCTGTCCTCAGGCCATGGACAACGAGGCCGTTGTCCCTCCAATAAAAAAGATTCTGTGCCCATCTGCGGGGAGCTCTATTTATGTACTGTGTAGCGCGTGTCTCCCGGAGGGGGCGCGCAGAACATGCGGGGTTACACGGCCTTTACTGCGTAAAGAACCGCGTCCCACAACGCGGAAACTCATGTTCTCCGAAATGCGGCCATGAACAATTAAAAAAAAGCCGAAAGCCTTTTCAGGCTTCCGACCTTTGGAAGGTAGGGACGACGGTCCTCAGTCGTCCGATTCTACCGTTTAGTACCGATAATGCTCCGGCTTGAACGGGCCGGTTTTCTTAATCCCCAGATACTTCGCCTGTTTGTTCGTGAGCGTATCGAGTTTCACCCCGATCTTTTCGAGGTGTAGACGCGCCACTTCTTCGTCGAGCAGTTTCGGCAGCACGTATACGCCGATCGGATATTTACCCGGATTGCAGTAGAGTTCCATCTGAGCCAGCACCTGGTTGGTGAAGCTGTTGGACATCACGAAACTCGGATGACCGGTTGCACAGCCCAGATTCACCAGACGGCCTTCGGCCAGCAAGAGAATACTGTTGCCCTTCGGCATGGTGATCTTATCGACCTGCGGCTTAATGTTGGTCCATTTGTATTTCTTCATCTTCTCAACCTGAATTTCGGAGTCGAAGTGACCGATGTTACAGACGATCGCCATGTCTTTCATTTTCTTCATGTGACGCTCGGTGATCACATCGCAATTACCGGTCGTGGTGACAAAGATATCACCAATCTGGCAGGCATCGTCCATGTTCATGACTTCATAGCCTTCCATCGCCGCCTGCAGCGCACAGATCGGGTCGATTTCCGTCACAATAACCCGTGCCCCCTGACCGAGCAGCGACTGAGCGGAACCTTTGCCCACGTCGCCGTAACCGGCAACAACAGCCACTTTACCCGAAAGCATGACATCGGTAGCGCGCATGATGGAATCTACCAGTGAATGACGGCAGCCGTAGAGATTGTCGAATTTGGATTTGGTCACGGAGTCGTTCACATTGAAAGCCGGGAAGAGCAGCTCGCCCTTTTCTTCCAGCTGATACAGACGATGAACGCCGGTGGTGGTTTCTTCGGACACGCCGAGAATGTCTTTCGAAATACGGGAAAAACGGGTCGGATCTTTTTTCAGCGCCTTTTTCAACTGCGCCAGAAATACCGCTTCTTCTTCACTTTCCGGAGTTTTATCCAGAACGCTCGGATCCTGTTCGGCTTTTACACCCAGTTGAACAAACATCGTCGCGTCGCCGCCATCATCGAGAATCACGTTCGGGCCCTTACCGTTGCCCCAGTCAAGGATAGCGTCGGTATATTCCCAATATTCTTCAAGCGATTCGCCTTTTACCGCAAAAACCGGCGTGCCTTTTTTAGCTACGGCCGCAGCCGCATGATCCTGGGTGGAGAAAATATTGCAGCTGGCCCAGCGTACTTTGGCACCCAGTGCCTGCAGGGTTTCAATCAGCATCGCCGTTTGAATGGTCATGTGCAGCGACCCGGTAATACGAGCGCCCTTCAACGGTTTTTCTTTACCGTATTTTTCGCGCAGTGCCATCAGCCCCGGCATCTCATACTCCGCCAGCTCCATCTCTTTACGACCGAATTCGGCCAAGGCGATATCCGCAATTACATAATCCTGCACTTTTTTCTTCGTAGCCCTCTTCTTAGAAGCTTTCTTTTTTCCAGCCATTGGAAGTCTCCTTCGTTAATTAAATGGTTTCGAGTTTGCCCGGCATTCCTTGCCGGATTTCTTACTTTTTTATTCCTACAACAATTAAAACCGAAAGATCGGGTGTAGACCCCGGCAGCGAATCAATCACCACCGGCTCAATACCGGCGCCATTCAGCCAGTCCCGTATTTCCAGCGGTTCAAAGCCCAGCCACTGGTCCGCCCATTCCTCACGCGTCCACTCATGTTCATGCCGCACCAGATCTAGAATTATCAACTGCCCACCGGCAGCCAGTCCGCTGGAGGCCGCACAAATCACGTCCTCCGGATTAGACGTGTGGTGTAACGCCTGACTGATAAATACGGCATCAAAATTTTCGCCGGTTAATTCAAGATGTTCCAGATTGCCGACCTTCAGGTCCAGATGCTCGCGAACGTTTTGCTCCGATGCTTTTTCAGAGACCAGATTCAGCATATTTTCCGACTGATCATACGCCACGACCTGATCAGCAAACCGTGCAAGCAAGAGCGCCAGTGCGCCTTCACCACACCCCAAATCCGCCACACGTTTACCGGAAAAGCCCGCTGCCAACCCCGCCGCCAAGGCCTGCCATCCGCCACCGGGTTCGGTGAGCGATCCATAGCGCCCCGCAATTTCATCAAAAAATTCACGGCTCTTTTTACGGCGAAGATCCAGCACCCGCTCCACAGAAGCCGCATCACGGTTCGCCACCGACATATCTTTTAGGCGCTCATTCAAAATGCGCGCAAAGGCATCATCACGAAACAACTCCCCGCGATTGTAATACACAGAAGTTCCGTCTCGCCGAGAAGCCACCAGCCCCGCATCGCGCATCGGTTTCAAATGACGGCTGACCGTAGACTGCGGCATTTCCAAGGCCTGAACGAGTTCAGCCACAGACAGCTCCGCCTGATCAATCGCCCGGAGAATCCGTAAACGGCCTTCATCCGCCAAAGCTTTAAATATATCGAGAATATCACTCATTATTCATTTATCCGCATTTCCGGATAAAAGGATATTTCCATTGTTCTGTCAATAAATCACCACAAAAACCATTCATCCTCATTTTTCATACATTGTAATGTATGAAATTTATTTTCTTTAAAAACAGAACGCATTCGAATCGACTTGTTTTTGAACTCGTATAAGAGGAGGTTGTCCGATCTGTAAATTTTACGGTGATATTAGATGAAATATGAAAAAAACGCATTGCTGCTCGGCCACGTGCTGGACATTCCGATTAAACTGCACATCTCATTGTTAATTGTTATCGGCTTTTTCTCCCTGATGTTTATATCTGCCGGCATCAGTCCCCTCATCGTCCTCATTCTGGCCGTA
>CAKZQV010000447.1 GCA_937141895.1 uncultured Verrucomicrobiota bacterium | reverse complement strand
CATCGAAGTAGGCGTGGCCGAGTCGCGCCCAAATATCAGGATTTTCCGGGTTTTGGGCGGCTTCGGTTTCCAGGGCCGCGAACATTTCGGCCGGCGGGTCGTTTGAAACCGCTTGGGGACCAGGTGATGAACCGCCGGGCACAGGCGGGGCCTTCATCACCCCGAATATCGTACCGGCGATAAAGCCGATCACCAGCATGACGACCGACAACCACATCGCATTCTGTCGACTCACCCCCGGAGAAGAGCTTTTGGCCGTTTTATCTATTTTATCTTGTCGTGTTTTGCTCATCGAATGAACTATTGCTCCGTTTAAATCAGATTTTCCATCAAAGCCAAAGCCCGTCGCGGTAAATGAGACGGGGGTTAACACAAAAATAAGCCGCTTAGTATGAAGATTGAATTGGCGGATGTTCAATTCACGACTATTTACAATAACGATGAATTGCCGAGAAGCAACCACCCATCCGGCGATGCATGATTGTGGATAGACCTTATATCACCATCAAGCCCGCACAAATGGATTGAAAGGAAGAATCTCCATGAAAGACCTGATTTGCTACTGTTTCAATTATACCGTTGCCGATATCGAGCTGGATTTGCAGCGAAACGGCAGGTCCACTATTTTGGATCGAATTTTATCCGAAAAAAAGACCGGTGGATGCGACTGCGCCTTAAAGAACCCGAAAGGCCGCTGATGCGTTTCCGATGTCCGCCGGGTGGTGGACAGGGCCATGGATCGGATATCGCCGTTTTCGGCATCCGTCAGGGAAGCTTTCCTAAATTGTTCCCGCCCGCAACCGGACTCTCTACGAATATCGTTGATTTTTATGCCGCGAAGTGGTATTGGGCGCAAATACTTTTGAAAGGAGTTCTGTGATTAATAAGTTGCCGAAAACAAGCCAAATGGCCTTGGCTGCCGTCCTCTTCTGGATCGCTCTGTACGGCATCGGTTTTGCAAATTTCGATTGCAGCCGTGAGAGTGTCGACAGATGTTTTCAGGCATCCGGACACGCCGTATGCGAATCAAGGGTCGCCTTTCAATCCGGAACGGCCGTGTTGACTCAGCCCCGGCAATATGTATCCGCCCCAAAACAGTCATGCTGCTGCGATCCTCTTGATGCGTGCTGTAAGGCACCGGTAAACAGCGCTTCCATTCCGGCCGCCTTGAACCTTTTCCGTTTACCCGATTCACCTGTTTCCATCGGCCCGGCTTACACGATCGCCGGCGGCCTCTTTAGGCCCGGAATTTGCGAGCAGAAGTCTGCCCAAATCCATGGCGCAGTCCTCCCTTCAAAGACACCGCTTCATATCCAGCTTCAATCCATACTTTGTTGATTCGCCGCCTCCCTTAGCCGGAATTTTTCCTTCCGGTTGCAAGTTCCTTTAAAGCCTGAAGTGCGCATTCCGCATACGGGCCTTCTATTGTTGGCCCAAAACTTGGGCGTATCGTTGGTTTACTCAGGTTTCAGCCTGCTGCTGATCGGATCCCGGGTCGTATTCTTCATGTCACATTAAGAAGAATATGGTGGACGTCCGGTCCAGAGCCAACAGCAGTTGCATCCAGGTATTCAGTACCGCCGATCGCAACCGTGTCGGATTTGGAATTGTGATTGGAATATTGGGGGACGAGCTGAGCAAGGCTTTGAACCGGGATCGATTCTTTCGAGCCAAATAAGAAAAAAACGATATTAGGAAAATACTATGACAAGCTCTTTAACTTAAAATAAAGGAGGGATCGAACTGATCATATGGCGGAGTTGAATAACCAAAGGCGAAAAACAAATTTTCGATCAATCATCTTGGTTTTCATGATGATTGTGGCGATTTCCATTCTCATTTTACTCCAAACCAAGGACAGTTATCTAAACCTGTCGGGAAAACCCATGTTGGGCAAAGGCGCGGCTGCACCTGAGTTTACGCTTCCGGATTTGAACGGAAATTCGGTCAGTCTTTCCGACTACAGGGGCAAGGCAGTGCTTCTCAACATCTGGGCGACATGGTGTCCTCCCTGTGTTTCGGAGATGCCGTCCATGGAGAAGCTCTACCAGAACATGAAGGAGGAAGATTTTGATATTTTAGCTGTCAGCATTGATGAGAGCGGTGCCGATGATGTGGTTTCGTTCATGAAGAAATACAAGCTGAATTTTACCGTACTCACCGATCCGCAAGGGTCTCTGAATGACAAATATCAAACGACGGGCATCCCTGAAAGCTATATCATTGATAAAAACGGCAGAATTGTCGAGAAGATAATCGGCCCGAGGGATTGGGCCGCCCCGGAGATCGTTCGAATTTTCCAGGAGCTGGCGCGAACGAAATAAGCTGTCCGGTTGAATCGCCCCTTGCTTTCAGGTGCTCAAGTATGCACGTATTTACAGGAATTATATTAATATGACTGATTCAGATCGCGAGGATTCTATTAACTGGTACATCCTTTTTGCATGTTGGATGATCGCAAGTGTCTCTGCGCTGGGCAGTATGTTTTTCAGCGAGATCATGGAATTTGCGCCTTGCAGTTTATGTTGGTATCAACGGGCTTTCATGTTCCCGCTGGTTTTCATTTTGCTTATCGCGCTGTTTCCTTTTGACGGAAACATTGTCAGATATGCCCTGCCGTTGGCTTTGGCAGGATGGGGACTGGCATTTTATCACACCCTCTTATACTCCGGGGTCATCCCTGAAAACCTTCAACCCTGCAGTCAGGGGGTTTCATGTTCTGAGACTTATATAGATATTTTTGGCTTTATAACCGTACCGATGCTTTCATTGATATCTTTTTCGCTGATAATCGGCACGCTGCTGTTTCTTAAAAGGAGACTTCCGAAATGAAAAAACAGTATTTTGTTTTAATCGCACTGATTATTCTTGCTCTTTTGTTTGCCTTCGGCAGTAACCTATATAGGCAAAAACAAACAGAAAATTATGAATCTATGGCAAAAGCCGAGCCCTCGGTTCTTATACGGGAACATTCTCAAACTCTGGGCGACGACAATGCCAAAGTTGCTCTGATAGAATTCACGGACCCAGGTTGCGAAACCTGCAGCGCGTTTCATCCATTCGTCAAGCAGCTGCTAAACGCATATCCGGGCAAGATCAAGCTCGTGGTAAGATATGCCCCTTTTCACAAAGGCGCGGACCAAATGGTCAAAATCCTCGAAGCTGCAAAAAAGCAGGGGAAATATTGGGAAACGCTGGAAGTGATGTATCGCACCCAGGATCAATGGGCAAGCCATCACAAGCCGCAGCCCGAGTTGATCTGGAGATTTTTGCCGCAGGCGGGACTTGATCTGGATAAGCTCAGAGAGGACATGACCGATCCCGCTATAGCAAAAATCATAGAACAGGACCTGGCGGATGCCAAGGTGCTGAATGTTACAAAGACGCCGGGATTTTTCGTCAACGGCAAGCCTCTGACCAGTTTCGGCCGCGAACAATTGCAGCGGCTCGTAGAGTCGGAAATCAAGGAAATGTATTGAGCATACAGCTTGAAATATCAATGATTATCGCCACCCTCAATACGAAAAGATCGGCTTTTATCATCGTTTCGGCCAAGCCTGAATGATAGGCAGGCCACCCCGGATCTTTTTTTCGGGCCGGGAAGTTGTCTGAGCGAATGCGAGTTCTTGCCGGTCCGGAAAAAAAAGATCCGGGG
>CAKZQV010000446.1 GCA_937141895.1 uncultured Verrucomicrobiota bacterium | reverse complement strand
GCGCGTAAAAGCTCGCCGGCGTGGCATGGTCAATGGGCACCGAAGTCACAATTCCGATCTTTTTACCCGCATCCTGCGCGTCAAATGCAATAGATCGTAAAGGCGTCGCTAAATCCGCCGCCAGCCCCAATGCCTTGTTCACCGTTTTTTGTCCGCAAGCCAACGCCGTTCCGGCTGCAGCCGAATCCGTGACACCGCCTTTAATCTCATGCGTCGTCGTCATGGCGTGGACCGGAAGACGGTTCATCGCCAACACGGCATCGCGCGATGGATATTTCGAACGCATATACCGCTCAGCCGCGACCCGTTGTGCCTCGCCCAGGCCATCACCGATCATCAGAAAAACATACTTCGGCTTCGCCGGAACTCGCCGTCCCAGCGTCGTGCAACCTACGCCCAGCACCGTGCATCCAGCACCCAATGCTCCAAAAAATAATCTACGATTCATACCCATTCTCCGTGCCCCGCCCAGGAGCCTTGCATACCGAGTCCCATGACAGGCCAATTTCAAACGTTAGTATTGTGCATCATCCTTTGTCTCCATAAAACGTCACGAAGGCACGAAATTCATCGCAAAATATCAGAAAAATAGGCCATTCGAAATGGAAGACAAAAAAGGCCGCAACTTGGTGCGGGATGCTCCATCACTCAAATGCCGGCCAGTTATACTCTCCCGAAACAACAAGCTCAATCCAACGACGGCTTTTCTGCCGTTAAAGGTGAACGTCCGCTTTTCATGCTCTTGCCGGGCTTGAGAATTCTACCAGAGCAACTCTGTGCCAAGGGCCTTTGTTCCGGGCAGCCGTTACATAGCCGCTTTGGTGTTGGTTATCGACGCTCAGGACCGTTGGTTGATCCAATATAATATCGGGCATTTTTTTCGGACAACAGGATGTATAGGTATCCGCGCACAGACAAAAAAATGGCGCACCCGTCAGGAGTCGAACCTGAAACCTCCTGATTCGTAGTCAGGTGCTCTATCCAATTGAGCTACGGGTGCGCTTTAAAAGCGGTCTTTCTCGCGAAAGAGGTGGGGAATGTATAGAGAAGGCTTCGGACGGTCAACGGGAAAATAAAAAATAAATTTCCGGTCCGTTTTCCGCCGGATTACTTCCGGTTCTTTTTGGAAATCCGGCGGTTGTATAAGCACCTGTAAATCAAGGCCCCTAAAAGAAAAACCGCCACAACCGTCAACATCGGAATGACATCGCGGGGTGGCGGCTCGCAGTATGGAACAGCAGTCTCTTCCATCATAAAGTCTGGAGGGGCGCTGACCTCAGCGCCCGTGGACAACGAGGACGTTGTCCCTCCACCTTTTAACCAACGGAAACCAGCTCCAATTCAAAATTCAGGTTCTGGCCGGCCAGCTGATGGTTGGCATCGATGGTGATGTGTTCTTCTTCGATCGCCTTCACCGTAACCGGAACGGGCTGACCTTCCGGACCCTGCATCTGAAGCATCATGCCGACTTCCGGCTTCAGGTCTTCCGGAAGCTGGGCTTTTTCAAAATTCATAATCAGGTCTTCACGCACTTCGCCATACGCTTCGGCAGCTGGGATATGGATGGTTTTCTTTTCGCCTTCCGCCATATCGGCAACTCCACTTTCAAAACCGGGAATAACCATGCCGGCACCCATTTCAAATTCCAGCGGATCACGGCCGGCGGAGGAGTCAAACTGGGTTCCGTCGTCGAGGGTTCCGGTATAGTGAATTTTTACTTTCTGGCCGTTTTCTATCATTAAATCGTCCTTATTTTTAATTTATGTGCTTAAAATCGCACCATACAGGCATCCCAAACGATATCAACCCATTTACCCAGCTTTCCCTTTTCACCCCCCGAAGAGGCCAAAAAACAGCTTAGCGGCGGCGCCTCTTCGGTGCCCTTTTCTTTGCAGGGACTTCCAGAGGCTGAAACCCTTTTTTTCCGCAGCGCTTCCCAATATCGGATACCGCCAGCCGGGCGGTAGCAAAGGCGGCTTGCAGATTGTAGCCGCCGGTCGGTCCGTCGACATCCATCACCTCGCCGGAAAAATAGAGCCCGGAGCAGACCCTCGACTCCATCGTCTGCGCATTGATTTCATGCAGCGCCACACCCCCGACCGTTACCATCGCCTCTTTTACTGAACGCACATTCAATGGCCGACTTTCCTC
>CAKZQV010000445.1 GCA_937141895.1 uncultured Verrucomicrobiota bacterium | reverse complement strand
CTTTTTCACAGGGCGCGCCACAGACTTTACCGCAAATCGATGCAAAAGGATTGGTTGCACGGGAAATGGCATAGGCTTCTTCGTATTTTCCGGCCACGGTAGCCATCAAATAGCCCCTTGCATCCGTTTTAACCGGACACGAGTTCCGACAGGCGACCTCTGCTTCATAGTAGTCGTCCGTAGGCAGTTCTACCTTCACTTTTTCAAATGCCATTGTGCGTACCTCCTCGCGAATAAACGAAAAATACAAAACATGCGTAGTTTAATCACGTCTTAAATAAAGTGGATTTATCTCACCACTGCCGACGGGTTGCAATCCTAATTCGGTATTAAAATACCAATTTAGTCAGGTTTAACTTTTCCCTGCACGGATCCGCCGAGACTCAAGCGTCTGATTAAGAGTATAACATCATAAAAACGGATAAATCCTCTAACAATCCTAACAAAATAAGTAAAAACAATTCTGGAAATCAGCGCACAAGGCTACTAGCCTTCGCTGTGGATTGAAACTAATCTATGGAATAATGAGCGTTGACCGGTTCTTTCAAGAGGGATTGGTCGTAACATCAGGTCGGTAACGGCCGCAAGGAGTACAAGTAGTATGTCAGACCAAATCGAATCCGGCACGGTTAAGTGGTTTAATGATGAAAAGGGCTATGGATTTATTGCCCGCGACACCGGCGACGATGTGTTCGTTCACTTCACCGCCATCAACATGGAAGGCCGTCGCACCCTCGTTGAGGGGCAGAACGTATCCTTCGAAGTTGAATCCGGCCAGAAAGGCCCGCAGGCAAGCAACGTTACTGCGATGTAAGCCCAAAAGCTTCTGCACCAAACGATCCGAAACTTTCCAGAGGTTGGAAAAAACGTTTTCCAACCCTTGGTTTTTTTTGTGCCCACACTACGTTGCGGGCGGCGTAGGTGGAGGCGGCGGGGGCGGAGGGGATGCCGGTTCGCTTCCGCCACTTCCAGAATCTCCATCAGAACCAGCAAGGGCATAGCCCGCAACAGCACCCCCAACGAGCGCAGCTTCCCCGAGTAAGATCCGGCCCGTTCGGCCCGCATCCTCACTCCAGGCACTGGGGTTCATCCAGGACAGGCTGCCGCCGGTCGCAACCGGACTTTTCCAGCGCCCCGGATTGACCAGCGCAAAAAAATCGCCGGCATTCGTAAATTTCACGCCAACCTCGGCATAGGATCCACGATCCGTGGCATATCCTCTCGATACCAGTTCCGGTCCCTGGGCACCCTTCGGGCCATGCGACGAACAACAGCCCCCAAGTAGTGCTCCGCCCACCACTACACTGATATATTTTAGTGGTTTCACATCCACCTCCGTTTTAAAGAAGGGCAAACCCTACGCTGGCCAGCCCTGAACGCAATGGATAATTTCGACAAATACCCGTATGAATGAACCCGGTGGATGAACTGCAACCCGTCACTGCAAGGTGCTGTCTCGCTATACAATTCCTCATAGCCATCCAATACAAGCCATAGCATCAAAAACCAACATATTTTCTTTCCTCCAGCACTTATTACTAATTTTTTATTCTGGAAAAGAAGAGTGCATTATCTAGAATACAAACTCAATATGACCGGTGTGATTCAGACACAACAGGAGTTTCAGATGAATGCGCGAAAAATGATGTTGATGTACGCGGCCTTTGCCCTCGCGGCTGGCGCATGTTTAGTCCTGATGCTCAGCGGCTGATCGGGAGAATCAGCCGCGTCATATGAACCTTATCCGGATATGCCGATCGAGCTGAAATCAATGCAGAGCAACTGGGTCGACGAACAACGCGACCTCATCATTTTTCAATGGCGGGTCCGGCGCCTGGCCCTATTCACCTGAAACAAACGGTGACGAACAGCGTTTGGAACTTGAATTTTTCGGCACCGACGGCTGGCATAAAATGACCCTCTGCCGCGCGGACTGATTAACTCGGAACACCACTGTGGAATCGAAAGAGCTCGTCCTCGGACTCAATGGCCCTTCGCTCCACATCCCCAAAGAAAGCCACGCGTTTTTCAATCGGCTCATCGGAATATTGCTGTGCAAGCGTCAGGTAATCTTTGAAATGCCGAGCCTCCGATTTCAGCAGCGAACGAAAAAAAGCCCCGATTTCATCATCCATATGGGGCACCAGCGATGCAAACCGTTCGCAGGAGCGCGCCTCGATGTAGGCCCCGATAATCAGCGTATCCACCAGATTCCCCGGCTCCTTTTTACGCGCCGGCTCATGCATCCATCCCGCATACCGCGAAGGTTTCATGATTTTATAGGTATAGCCGCGCTTCGTCAGGAGTTCATGCACCTTTTCAAAATGCCGCAGTTCTTCACGCGCCAGCTTCGACATCTTAATCAGCACATCCGGTTTATCCGGACAGCGAAACATCAGCCCCATCGCATTACGCGCCGCGCACTGCTCCAGATAGCAATGATTCAGCAACAGAATTTCCTCCTGTTTCAGCGCTTCCTCAATCCAGGCCTGCGGGGTGCGGCACGGCAGAAATGCAAATAAGTTGTCCAAATCTTCCTGACTGACCAGTTCCATCATGTTCTCCTTCAAAAGCGCATTTTTTATCATCAAGTTTCAGCGAGGTCTATGGAGAACAAGATTAGACTCGACCTAAGCCCGAAATTGAATAGCTTCCTCGAGTCCATGAGCACACAAAATTCAGAGCTTCAGAAAGTCAAACTGACCCGCCACGAAGAAATCGCGCCCGGCGTTTTCATCATCGGATTTAGTCGGCGCCACGACTTTATTCCCGGCCAAACCGTTAAACTGGGTATTGACGAAATACAACCGCCGCGCATCTACAGCATCTGCAGCGGAACGAAGGACGATGAGCTCTGCGTACTCTATAATATTAAGGACGACGGATTCCTCACCCCTCGCCTCGCTAAACTAAAGGTCGGGGACACGCTCTATGCATCCGCACCCGGCGGAACTTTTTTCGGCACGGAAGACCCCGCCTGGTGGATCGCCACCGGAACCGGCATTGCTCCGTTCCGCGCCATGATTCGCTCCGGTATGGGCCAGAATAAAAAGCTCGTGCACGGCGTACGTCACCTGAATCAATTCTACTTCAGCAAAGAGCTCGCGAAAGGCCTCGGCCCCCACTATCACCGCTGCTGCTCCGCCGAAACCACAGATGGAGTCCACCCCGGTCGCGTGACCGCCTTTCTCGAAAATCGCAACGACCTTTTCAAGGATTGGAAATATTATATTTGCGGTCAGGCCCAGATGGCGGTTGAAACGCGCGACCTTTTAATAGAAAAAGGCATCCCCTTTGAAAACATCGTCACGGAGATCTATTTCTAACATGGAAGAAAAAGTTCCACTCTTTGGAAAAACGCTGAGCGAGCTACAGGAGCTGATCGCGGGCTACGGCCTGCCCAAATTCACCGCCAAGCAGATCGCGGATTGGCTTTATAAAAAAGAGGTCAAGTCGATCGACGAAATGAGCAACCTTTCAAAAAAGGCGCGCGAACTTCTGAAAAAAAACCACACCTTTGGCCTCACAGAATATGTCGATGTCAAAGAAAGCCGCGACGGCACGAAAAAATATCTATTCCCCACCGCGCACGGTAAATTTATCGAAACCGCCATGATCCCGTTCAAGGATCGCAAGACCATCTGCGTCTCCTCGCAGGTCGGTTGCAAAATGGGATGCCTCTTCTGCATGACCGCCAAGCAGGGATTTCAGGGACAGCTCACCGCCGGCGAAATTGTCAACCAGATCCGCAACCTGCCGGAACGCGAAGAAATCACCAATATTGTCTACATGGGGATGGGCGAGCCGTTTGACAATCTCGACGAGGTTTTGAAGAGCGTCGAGGTCCTCACCTCTGAATGGGGTTTTGCCATGAGCCCGCGGCGCATCACCGTCTCCTCCATCGGCATCATACCGGCCATGATCCGTTTTATGGATGAGTGCGAAGCCCACCTGGCGATCAGCCTGCATACCCCCTTCCATGAAGAGCGTCAGAAACTGATGCCGGTACAGATTGCCTACCCGCTCGAACAGGTGATCGAAGAACTGAAAAAATACGATTTCAGCGGACAGCGCCGCGTCTCCTTCGAATACATTGTCTTTGGCGGCCTCAACGACACTCCGGCCCACATCAAGGAACTGGCCAACATGCTGCGCGGACTCAAATGCCGCGTCAACCTCATCCGTTTTCATCCCGTGCCTGGAACCCCGCTCCACGGCACCGACGAAGAAACCCTGCAAAAATTCAAGGATGGCCTAAACAACAAAGGCATCCTCACCACCATCCGCGCCTCTCGTGGCCTCGACATCGACGCCGCCTGCGGCCTCCTCTCCACCAAAGCATTGCTAAACCAGAAAAAGTAGAGGTTGCTCACCACCAAGCTCATAAAGAATCGTATAGCCCGCCATTCTTAGTGAACTTCGTGTCTTCGCGGTTAAATATTCCAGCATCTCCAGAATGTTGATAAAGCTCTAGTCTGATATAGAGAGGGCTTCTTCGGAACATAATTGATGTGCATAACGATCAATTTAGCGCGCTAATTCTGCCATTTTACGCGCTCTTTTCTTCGCA
>CAKZQV010000444.1 GCA_937141895.1 uncultured Verrucomicrobiota bacterium | reverse complement strand
ACCGATTTTTAAAAAGGAAAATGCTGAGCTGCACAGGAAAAATTAATCATCTATCATGCGAAAGGAAGAAGAGCACAACAACACGTTAATCATGATTTTCGGAACCACCGCTCGGTGCCTCTGTGTGCGAAGCGGAACAAAATGAACGGCAACGGTAGACTATGACATCGATTGACCCATACTTAAACTTGGTGATAGCTCATAAAGCGAGTGATCTACATCTGAGCACTGAGCATCAGCCGCGATTGCGTGTGGATGGGCAGATTCAAATGATTGGCACAGACATTATATCAGCAGAAAAAATTGGTGCGTTACTACAGGAAATCATGCCGGACTATGCCAAGGATGATTTTAAGCAATATCACGATGCCGATTTTTCATATAAGCATCCGGCTCGAAATATTCGGTTTCGGATCAATGCCTTCACCGACCGCAAGGGGCCTGGATTGGTGGCGCGTGCCATCAGCGAATCGATTCCGACACTAGAACAACTGGGCATGCCCGAGGTCCTGAAGGAATTTTGCGAACTCAACAAAGGCCTTTTTATTGTGACGGGGCCAACGGGTTCAGGAAAGTCTACGACGCTTGCGGCCATGTTGGATTATATTAATGCGAATCGCTCGGATCATATTATTACCATTGAGGATCCTATTGAATATGTCCATGAATCCAAACAGTGCCTGGTGAATCAGCGTGAAATTCCCCAGCAGGCGACCTGCTTTTCCCGCGCTTTGCGTGCGGCTTTGCGCGAGGACCCCGACGTGATTTTGGTGGGAGAAATGCGCGACCTGGAAACGGTTGAGATTGCCATCGAAACAGCCGAGACAGGACACTTGGTTTTTGGTACTTTACATACGACTACAGCGTATAATGCCGTGGATCGGATTATTGACATCTTTCCTCAGGGAAGGCAGTCGCAGATCCGAACCATGTTAGCGAGTTCATTACAAGGGGTTTTGGCGCAGACACTGTGTAAAAAACAGGGCGGGGGACGGATTGCGGCAACCGAGTTGTTGGTATCAACGGATGCCGCAGCGAATATGATTCGTGAAGGGACCATGCATCAGATCCCTTCTCTGATGCAGACCGGAGGATCGCTGGGGATGCATTTGATGGAGGATTCGCTGGCGCGATTGACGGCAGCAAAGCTGATCAGCCCGGAGGAGGCTTGGCACCGCGCGGATGATAAAGATTTATTGCAGAAGCGTTTTGCCGTGCAGGGGGTTTTTTGGGCGCCGATGGAAGACGCAGAAAAACAGGAAGAAGCAAATAGTTACAATGATGAAACGGACTGGCTTAGAGACGAATGAAACCTAAAATAGAACATGCTACGCACAGCATTGGCATCCATTTCGAACGAGATGAGATCCATGGAGTGCGACTCAGGACTGTACGGGGTAGTACTGAAATTGAAGAGGTTGCTTCGGTCTCGTTCAAGAGCTTTCTCGGAGATAAAGTTTCAGTGGCCGCTCTGCGTGAAGTGCTCAGCATCCTGGCCCCGCCGAAGGGGTGTACAATTAATGTCACAACAGCATTTACCCATTTTCACAACACACACCTGTCCATCGCTGAGGCTCCGCTGTCTCAGCTGAACAAACTGGCTCTAATGGCCTACCGGCAAGAGATCAAGCTGGATGATGATGCGTTTATTTTTGATTATGAACGCTTGGGAGTGAATGAAGGTGCCGCGACTTCCAAGATCAGCGTGCATGCGTTTTCGGTGGAAGCTTCACTGAAAGAAACGCTTTGCGAAATGCTGGAAAAGGTTGGCCAAAAAAATATCTCGATCACGCCTCCACTTTTTGCGTTGCGAAATCTGGTGGATGCGCAGAACTGGACGACGCCGACGGCCCTGATGATCCTGGATGAACATGAGTTTCGCGTCGGCGTAGTCCATGACCACAAATTTATTTTCACTCGCACCTTTAAAAGCGGTCTGACTTCATTTTTGGAATATATTTCCCAAAAAGTGGAACGGAAGGTTTCTGTTGCTGCGTTGAAGAAAGCGCTCGATACCAAGTCAGAGGCTTTTCATACTCAATTGGCGACGGAGATTAGATCGGCATTTTCATATATTACAGAGCGCATGCAACAGCAGATTGAACGGGCCTTTAAGTTTTATATCGGCCGATTGAAATTGCCGCCGATGGAACGGATTCTGATTCATGCAGACTATCCAATTGTGGCCCAAAATATGGCCTCCCTGATGAAGTCACATTACAGCCAACCGGTCAGCGATTTGAATCTAAACCGTCTGGAAATACCGAGCTGGAGTAATTTTCTGGACCATGATACCGGCTATTATGCATTGGCGACGGGAGCCGCACTGGCCTCCTCGTTGCGCTGCCCCAATTTGCTTTACACTCATGATGACCTGCACACCCAACGAAAAACCCACCGCATAAAGACCGGGCTCTTTACGGCGATCAGTATTATGGCCGTAATTTGTATTAGCAGCTTTGTGGTGCAAGTCGCTTTGACCACACCATTGGTCATGAAAAAGCACTCGCTTGACCGACAGATGGATATGCAACCCGTTAGAATATCAAAGGATGTGCTTGAAGCAAAAGCGCAATTGTGCGAGCGCCGCCTGGGTGATCTGAAAAAGCTTTCTGAACACTATTCGCTTCAGGGCTATTTCTATGCCATCAGTACCCTGATGCCGCCAGAACTGAAACTGGAGCAACTACAGCTTGAATTGATTGAACGTTCTGAAGAAAAAGATGATTCCGGCACCATCGGTCTGCTTGAAATGCGCGGTATTGTGGTTGATCAGGGATTACGGCAAAAGGCTTTGCTGACAAAGTTTCTCGTTGAGTTGGGGAACTCTCCTGCATTTAAAAATATTTCTAAAACCGCAGTGCCGGAATCGGAAATGACGGCGTATAGCGAACTGGATGTGCTTCCGTTTCAGATATCCTGCGAGCTGATTTACGGAAGTGCGGGAGGAATAAAATGAATCCCGTAAAAAATGGTTTAAACTGGTGCTGTGAAAAAACGGGACTCTCATCACGGGTGCTGATCTGGAGTCTCCTTGCCATTGGGCTTATGATGGTGTTCACCCTGTTGTTTACGCTGCCGCAAACGCAGCGGATAAAAATGCTGAGCGCGGAAAATGCACAAATTGAAGCTCAACTTCAGGAAACGCAATTGCTGATGGATATGGATCGGAAACTCAATGCCGTTTTGGCACAGACCTATCCTGATATTGAGCGGATGAACACCGAAGCGTTGGATGAAGACCTTTTGCTCGAACTTCCATCACGTTTTGAAGAGTTGGCGGCTAAACAGGGCGTTACCTTAATCTCCATTGATTCGACCAGTGTCGACGATGGGGCCCAGGTTGAAATTGATGCCACATTCCAAGGTGATATCCGGTTGCTTTATGAGCTGCTGAGAGAAGTCGGTCGTGTCCGATATGTGAAGCGTCTGACCTCGATGTCGATTCTAGCCCTTCCCGATGCCGAACAAATGAAACTTAAATTTACGGTGCCGATTAAATGAAGTCTAAGCGCGAAATAATTCTTTTGGGCGGCGTTATGGTTGCGGTGGTCGTTTTTTTGTATCAGAGGTTAGTTCCTGCCATGCAGGAAGACCAGATTCATGCGGATGAGCATGTGGCGGAAACGAAGGCCTTTATTGCCGAACAGCAGGTCCGTTTGGTGAAGTCTAAACTTAAGCCGCATGAGACACTGATGTTGAGTGTGCTGCTCGAAGAAATTCCGCCCAATCCGTTTGCTCGAAAGTGGATAGGGATGATTTCCGACCAACGGCGCATTAATGATTTATCGACGGTTGAACCCGTACTTTCGTACGATGGTTATATTCGGACCGATGACCGGTATATTGCGCTGATAAATGATGAAGACTATGAGGTCGGAAATAAAATTGAACACGTACCCCTTTATATTCGCCATATTTCTTCAGACAAAATTGATGTTGAGAATCCCAATACCGTCTCTGAATCGCGATTGAGTATTAAGATTATCCCCCTTAAAGAAAAAGAAGAGGAATTATAATGCGTTTATCACCTTTTCCCCTCCGCTCATCCTTATCTGTTTGTCTTCTGGTCGGTGCATTGCCTCTGACCGCGCCCGGAGAACCTCAATCAGCCATAGACCCCAATGCGGTTTATGACGAATTGATCATTACGCCGGCCTCTGCGGACAACGGCATAGCGACATCTAATCTGCTGACCCATGCGGACTTCATTTCTGAACCGGTTTCCCAGACGGAACGCGAACCGCAGGAAAGCCTGCCGGCACGCACGGTGACTCCGAAAGAGGAGATGTCGCTGCCCAAGGAAGTCAATGGCTTGCCGACCATGATGATCGATGAGTTTACGGTGAATAAGGACGTTCAACTTGGTCCGGTATTACGGG
>CAKZQV010000443.1 GCA_937141895.1 uncultured Verrucomicrobiota bacterium | reverse complement strand
CGCACTGAAAGAATGGTTTTTCCTACAACTCCTCGGTCTCGCAACTGCGAGGCAATCGTTTCAACTTCCGGTAATTCAGGCATAATCAGGCAAAGGGTTTTATTATTTGGAGATGGGGAAATTCGGATAAAACTTCTTTTACCGAAGATTCAAGGAACAGCAGTTTAATATTCGGGCCGGCGTCGATGGTAAGGTAGAGCTCAAGGCCGGCGTCGCGAAGGCGCTGGACTTTATGAATCATTTCAATCGATTCCGGCTGCAGATAGATGAGCGGCGGCCAGGCCGACATCATCGTCGCATGCATCGAAAGCGCATTGCGCTCGGCGGTTTTTCCAAGCATTGGAAAATCCTTCACCTCGATCGCGCGGCGAATCACTTGAAAATCAGCATCGGCCTGGGCCGGCCAACTTTTATAAAGTGCAGAAGTCTCCACCGTGCGATTCATACCATCGCGCGACCCAACCGCTTTCCGGGCCGTGGAAAGTTCCAGAATCCCGATGCGAAACTCCGACCATTCAGTATCGATGCGTTCCGAAAATGAATCTGTTCCATCGTCAGCTGTTCCAGCATGCCACTGCACAAAACCATGACTTAAAGATCTCGAGGCACTGCCGCTTCCGAGCCGGGCAAGCATGGAAAGCATGCGCGGACCGAGCGCCCAGCCGGCAAGATCATTCAGCGCCATCACCAACGCCGCAAAGCCGGAAGCCGAAGACGCAAGGCCCGCAGCCGTTGGAATATTATTTTCCGTGCGAACTTCAAAATGGGTTCCAACCATTGGAAAAAGCTTTAGAAATTCCAAGGTGCGAACTGCAAATGAATCAGCAGGATCAACGAGCTCACCATTCAGATAGACCGAAGATTTTTCGGCCAAACGAATTTCGGTTTGGGTCCCGAGATTGCCCAGCGATACCGAGAGGCTGGAATTGATCGGCAGATTGAGTTCGGCGTCGCGTTTCCCCCAATATTTGGACAATGCAATATTCGAAGGCGCGAAAGCCGAACCAGCGTCCTTCAGATTCTGCTCAGCGCCGGAAAGGACGTTTTTGACAAATTGAGTTTGAATGTCGCTCATGAATTCCCTGTGATGTTATTCATTTACAGGAATACCGACCTCTATGAAGAAAAGCAACGTCACATTCATTGCCGCCGCACTCATTGCCATACACGTCCTCATCTTTCTGGTCGTCATCGGCACGAAAGAGGATAAGAAGCTGGCGCAAACCCAACCGCCACGTGCAAAACCGACCCCGACAACCACGTCGACGACCCCACAGCCGGTTCCGCAACTGGCAACACCGGAAATCAGTATTCCGGAAGCTCCTCCAATCGCCCCGATGCCGGAACCCGAACCGGTCGTCATGCCGGTCGAAGTGGTAGAGATGAAACCTGCGGCACCGACCGAAACCATCGCCTCCACACGGAATATCGCCGGCTATCTTCGCTCCGACCGCCCGAACAAACGCACAAAACAGGTTTTTCCTGAGCTTAAAAACGATCCCTATCAAAGTGCCATCGTGGTAGATGCACGCACCGGAAAAATTCTCTATGAAAACCGCTCTGCCGTTTATTCTTACCCCGCCAGCGTCACCAAAATGATGACGATGCTCCTGACCCTGGAGCAGATCGACGCCGGCATCATCAGCCTCAACGATCGCGTGAAAATCACACCCGAAATTGCCGGCATCGGAGGCTCCGGCGTTTATCTAGATGTGCGTGAATCCGGTGCCTATACCGTCGATCAGATGCTTCAGTGCCTGATGATCCATTCCGCCAACGATGCCGCCGCGGCACTTGCCATCCATGTCGGAGGAACCACCCAGGGATTTGTCGACATGATGAACCAGAAAGCACGCGAGCTCGGCATGAACGCCACCAAATATCATACCCCCCACGGTCTGCCGCCCTCTGGAGGCAAACAGCCGGATATCAGCAACGCCTACGATATTGCCATTCTTTCCCTAGCCGCACTGCGCCATCCACAAACCCTAAAATACACGAGCACCAAACTTGCCTGGTTGCCAACCAACAGTCTGCGCAAAGAAAAGTTTATGCTGGCCAACCGAAACCAACTGGTAGGAAAAAAACCATACTCGGGATGCGATGGACTTAAAACAGGCTACCACTCAAAGGGCGGATTTTCGCTGGCCGCCACCGCCAAACAAGGCAACGACCGCGTCATTGCCGTAATCCTCGGATGCGAAAACCGAAATACGCGCGACACCGAAATACGTAAGCTTCTAGATAAAGGCTTTGCCACACTCAAATAAACCTCTGGGAATCCACCTTCTGCAAGGTTATATCCCCATATATTTCATACATCATAATGTATGAATATCAATTATGCGCTTATATATTTATTTAAATACAATTTCATACATTATGATGTATGAAATATTACCCTCTCCTACCTCGATCGATGGTAAATTAAAAAAAGCCGCCCATTGCTGAGCGACTTTGCATGTCCAATCATTGGAAATTCTATTCTACAGCCTGCGGTGGATCCGCAGGTTTTTCTTCCTTCTTTTCATCCTGCAGTCTGCCGAGAAACTCTGGCAGATCTAGACCAACCTGTTTGGCGAGGTCGTGCATCGGAGGCAAGGCGCCCATCAGACGTCCGCCGAGGCCGTTGAGGCCGCCGCCGTCTTTTCCGCCGCCGTCCCAGACCATAACTTTCTCGATCGGAAGATTGGCAATGGCCTGAGCCTGTACCCCGGCAATATCTTCAAGTTTTTCGATGAGCAGCAGCGAGGCCACATCGTTGACATTGTCACAGGCATTCACGAGGGCTTCATACCCCTGGGCCTTACCGTCGAGGATGGCTTTGACCCCCTGACCTTCTGCGGTCATTTTCGCGAGCGTACCTTCCGCCTCACCTTCCGCAATTCGGATGGTGCTTGTCTTGGTACCTTCGGCCGAGATGATCAACTGCTGCTTTTCACCTTCCGCACCGATGATCTGGGTTTCCTTATTGGCTTCGGCCGCGATAATATTTTTGGCCTTCTGCGCTTCGGCCGCAATGACCGTCTGTTTCTTATCCGCTTCAGCTGACACAATGATGGTGGCATTCAGGCGGGCCTCTTCGCGCTTGGCACGAGCATCTTCCGCCTTTTTCTCTGCCATTTCCTGTGCCACGCGAATGGCACCGTCAGCATCCTTGGCTGCGGATTCACGGCGGTTACGGGCCTCTTCTTCGGCCACCGACTGATTGGCTTCATAAGCGGCTTTTTTGGCTCGGGCTTCGGTTTCACCCAGGGCCGCTTCCGCATCGAGACCGGCCGACTGAGAACGACGGTCACGATCGGCACTTGCTTCACCGATTTCCGCCTGCGAATTTGCCGCAGCAACGGCAATACGCTGTTCGCGCTGACGCTCGGCCACCCCGATCTGGCCCAGTTTTTCCTGCTCGGCCACGTCGATATTGGCCTGATTGATCGCCTCGGCCGCCGCCCGGCGTCCGAGCGCTTCGATATACCCCGACTCATCTTCGATGTCTCGGATATTCACGTTAATGAGGTACAACCCGATTTTTTCCAGTTCGCCGGATACCGCATCATTTACTTTTGCGAGAAAGGCCTGTCGGTCGCGGTTGATTTCCTCAATCAGCATGGTCGCAATAACCGCGCGCATCTGACCGAGAATGATATCCTGCGCCTGGTCTTCAATTTCCTGACGGGCCAGTCCCAGAAGGCGGACGGCTGCATTCTGCATAATGCCTTTTGTATTGGAAATTGCGCAGGTTACCGAAGTGGGAACCGTTACGCGGATATTTTCCTGAGAGAGCGCATTTTTCAGGTCGATGGGAACCACAAAGGGTTCGAGGTCCAGATAGGCAAAGTCCTGAATCAGCGGCCAGACAAAGGCCGCTCCCCCGTGCACACATTTGGCCGCACCGCTGGAGGTTTTTCCATAAATGACCAGAATTTTATTCGACGGACACCGGCGGTATCGGCTGATCAGCGCCAGAAAGGTGCCGATGATGGCAATCGCAATGATGCCCGCTAAAACTAAATAAATCATACCTCTTCTCCTTTATTCGTTAACTTCCTCACCCCAACCATGGTTTGGCTCATCACCTGCACCACACGAACTTCTGTGCCCGCCGGCAATGGCACCCCATCAACACTCTTGGCCTGAATATGCTCCATGGCTCCGCTAATACTGACCTTAACTTCTCCAAATCCCGATTCGGGAATATCCAGATATACGATGCCGATTTTTCCTGCCGCGGTTGATGCATCCTTGGTTCCGGTTTCAGTCAGTTTACCCATCATCCAGAAAATTCCGGCAATGGCAAACATGCCAACCAGTCCCCAAAGAGTGGAAATCCCCATCGCTTTTACGACCGGAACTCCATCTGCGGTGTACAGCGCGCTGCCCCAG
>CAKZQV010000442.1 GCA_937141895.1 uncultured Verrucomicrobiota bacterium | reverse complement strand
GAACAAAAGCTTTAATATTGCGTATGAGTGGTACTACAACACGCAGGCGATCTTTCAGAAGGGGGGATCAAAATGGCCGACGTGGAACAATAAATTTGCACCCATGCTGATTGAAGCGCAGGACGCTTCCGGCGCATGGAAACCACCGTCGGACATGGGTCGGGATCTGACGAAAGATATTATTTACACCACGGAATTCTGCTGCCTGTCCCTCCAGGTCTACTATCGGATTTTACCCTCCTTCAAAAAAGCCGCTCGGGATGATCAGCCGTTTGAATTTGAAAATGATGTAAAGATAGCCGTTTACTAAATCTTCTCAACTACGGCGGCGCCGAAGGTGAAGCCGCCGCCGAAGGCGGTGAGGCCGATTTTGGTTCCTTTTTCGAGGGTTGGAACCAGTTCGCATAAGGCAATCGGAATCGTGTTTGACGACGTATTGCCGTAATCCTTGATATGGTTGAACATCTTGTCGGCCGGGAATTTGATCGTTTTTCGGATCGCCTCGATGATGCGCTCGTTGGCCTGATGCGGCACAATTTTATCTAAATCATCCAGCGGAATTCCGCGTTCCTGGCAGGCGCTGTCGAGCACGTCGATCATTTTACGCACGGCCAATTTGAAGACGGTCAGGCCTTCCATTTCGATGACTTCGCCGCTCCCCATGTTTGGAACATAGAGAACTTTATCTTCTACACCGGTGGCGGAGAGGAAGGGACGGTTTAGCTTCAATTCAACATTGCCGGGACGTTGCTCGCAGCTCACCAGCGAGGCGGTCGCTGCATCGCCAAACAGGGCCATGGTTTTCTGGTCGTCCATGTTGACCATCGGCGACAAAGTTTCTGCAGTGATGACAATCACCTTTTTATCCGGCGCGTTGGTCAGAAAATCGAACGCAGACTGCAGGGCATACATGTAGCCCGAGCACGCGGCGTTTACATCGTGGGCCTGCATCAGCACTTCGCCCTTTTCAGGACTCAGTTCATGCAGGACTTTACAGGCCAGCGACGGCGTCATGGACCGCGGCGTTCCGGTGGAACAGATGATGGCCCCGATATCCGAAATCGTCAGGTTTTCTTTTTCAAGCAGCTGTTTGGTGGCATCGACGGCCAGCGTCAGCACATTTTCATCGCCGTCAATCCAGTAGCGGTTTTCAATGCCGGTCCGTTTGCGGATGGCATCGGAATCCCACTCATGGCGATCCTGCAATAATTCCTCGTTGGTGATATGTCGAGAACCGAGCACCTTCGTGATGTTTGAAATATAGATCGTCTTGGTTTCGCGTGGTGCGGCGGTAACGAGGCTGGAAGCCTCGTCTACATTGGAGGTGCGGCGGCGTTCCATCACCGGCGTGCCGGGATCTTCTTTCGTGAGCGGTTTAAGCTGTGCGGCTTCATCGGATGAAATTTTGACCATCGGTGTGCCGACGGTCAGCATGTCGCCTTCTTCCGCCAGAATTTCCAATATTTTACCGGAGACCGGCGCGGAAATATCCATGGACGCTTTATCCGCTTCAACCGAAGCAATCAGATCGCCTTCTTTGATTTCCTCACCTTCAGCAACCAGCAGGTTGGCCACGGTGATGGTTTCATCAGATGGGCTGGAGCCAATGGCTTTAACGGTAATGACGCCGGCTTCTTCTTCCACGGGTTTATTCCAGTGGATATCGATCTCGAGCATCTCACAGCATTTTTCAAGGGTGCGCTTAAAGGAAGGAAGCACCTCGATTTGGCAGGAATAATCGTACGGAATGTAGGTGTCCGGGCGGGTAACGCGGGCGACCTGAACGGCTGCTCCCGCTTTTTCAGCAATTTCCGCGGCGACTTCAGCGCCCATGCCGGACGTTTTATTGTCTTCGTGAACCACGACGAGTTTTCCGGTTTTCTTCGCGGAGGCGAGGACGGCGTCTTCATCCCACGGGAAAATGGTGCGCAGGTCGATGACTTCGGCATTGATGCCGACTTCTTTAAGTGCCTCGGCGGTGCGTTCAACGACGGGCATGGAGCCGCCCCAGCTTACCAGCGTAATGTCCTGTCCAACGCGCGCGATCCGCGCTTTGCCGATGGGCACATAATGTTTATCGATATCGGCCGAGGTGTTGCTGGAGCGATCGTTGATCAGGCTCTTTGGGAAGAGGAAGACGGACGGACGGCCCGATTCGGAAATGGCATTCAGCAGACCGGCCGCATCGGCGGCGGTGGATGGCATGAATACATCCACGCCGGGAACGTGCGCGCAAATGGATTCCATGGTCTGGGCATGATAGGGGCCGAGGCCCGGACGGTAACCCCCGGCAATCGACATGATCAGCACCGGAGATTCCCACTGACCGTTGGTGCGCCAGTACATGGCCCCGATTTCGGAAAGGATGTGATTGTAGGCTACCGGAAGAAAATCGGAAAACTGCATGAAGGCGACCGGTTTTCCGCCAGCTAAGGCCTGGCCGGTGGAGACGCCGAGAATTGTATTTTCTGCAAGCGCCGCATTGCTGACTTGTTTCGGGAAATCTTTGGAGAGGCCGCGGGTCAGGCCAAATACATCGCCTTTTGGGTCTTCGATATCCTGACCGAGCAGGGTGGTTTTCCGATCGTTGGAAAGTCTATGTTTCAGTGCCTCGCGCATGGCTTCGAGCATGCTGAGTTCACGATTTTCCGCAGTCCCCAAATATTCTTCTCGCGGTTCGGGGAGCGGCTTTTTAGCGGTCAGCTCGGCTTTTGGCGTGGTGCCCTTACGCGCGGTCTGGAAGGCTTCGTCGACTTTAGTTTTAACATCGTCTTCTACTGCTTTGACGGCTGCGGCATCAACGCCGTTGGCGAGCATATAGTCGCGGAGCTTGGCGCAGGGGTCGGCATTGTCCATGGCCGCTTTAAGCTCTGCTTCGGAGCGATAGACGGATTGATCGTCGGCGTTGGTGTGGCTTTCGAGGCGCTCGACGTTAAAGACGACAATCTGCGGACCGCGGGTTTTCCGAAGGTCGGAAACAATCTCTTCAAATTTTCCAAAGGTTGGAACCGCGTCTGAGCCATCGATCCGATGAATCGGAAGTCCGAGGAATGAATCGGATTCGCCGTTCGGCAGGGAATAGAAGGTATTGCCTTTGGTTGGCGTGGAGAGTGCAAAGCGGTTGTCTTCGATGAGGAAGAGTACGGGCAGGTTGGCTCGGACGGCTTCGGCTACGGCCTCGTAGAATTCGCCCTGTTGGGTGGCGCCGTCGCCGACGGAGACGAGAACGAACGGTTGGCCTGCGTCGTCTTTGATGACGGATGCGGCTCCGACGGCCTGAAGTACGTTGCTGCCGACTAGGGTCGGGGTGCTCATAATGTTGAGCGAGGGATCGCACGGGAAGGCCGGCATGCGGCGCCCGGCCGAGTTGGATTCTGCTTTGCTGAACAGCCCGTAAAAAACGGTTTCGTAGGATACGCCCCGGGCGTAGGCCAGTGCGCGATCGCGGTAGTGCAGGTGGAGCCAATCGGCGTCGATCAGATGCGGAGCCAGCGCGGCGGCGGCTTCGTGACCGGATGAGGGAATGTAAAAGAAGACTTCCCCCCGTTGCGCGGCAGCGGATTGCAGTTGGTCGGTGTAGCGCGAGGCCACCATGGGTCGATAGAGTTCGAGCAGTTGTTCTGCAGTAGGAATGTTCATCAAATCATGTCTTTCTGAATAAGGCAAAATAGTACGGAAGGCGGCGATGCAGAGCGAGGGAGAAATTGCATTATCTCTATTCTTTGACTAACGACTCCGGGCCGCATATGATGTGGTCAATTAGGTAAATTTATCGATGATGAAGAAGAGAAATGTAGATCTGGTTTGCGATATCGCTGAGCTGATATCGTTGGCTGAGGGGGGGCGTGACCGCAAAGAGCTATTGCAGCAGGTCGTGACGTCCGTGGCGGGGCATATGCAGGCCGATGTCTGTTCGATCTATATTTATGATGATGAGGATCGGCAACTGACCCTCCGTGCGACGCAGGGGCTGGATCACAGCGCGATCGGAAAAGTGAAGCTACAGCTTGGTGAGGGTATTACGGGCCGTGCGGTCCGGGAACTGCGGCCGATCTGTGTGGGTACGGCATCGCAGAACTCTTCGTACAAATTTTTTCCCGGGATTCACGAGGAAGAGTATGAAGCTTTTCTGGCGGTTCCGATTCTGCGTGGTCTCAGGCGCATCGGGGCCTTGGTGGTGCAGGCCGGCGAGGCTAACTACTTTACGCCCAACGATGTGAAGGCCCTTCGGGCGATTGCGGCACAGCTTGCGACGATGATTGAAAATGTCCAGTTATTGGACGAAGCCCGTATCGAGGCGGAGGCTTCTGAAGTTGCTGTTCAGAAAAAGGTCATCAAAGACTCGATCATCCGCGGTCGTTCCGCGAGTACGGGTACTGCGCGCGGTCGGGCGTTCACGCTCGATGCCGCAAACAGCGAGTCGTGCATGCTGCCCGATCCGGACGGAAACGGCCATACGCCGGAAGATTTTGAAATTGCGGTGGAAAAGACCGCGGATCAGATCAACAAGCTACAGCGTCAAACGAGTGAGGAGTTGGCGGATGTGGCCGTGCTCATTTTCAGTGCGCATCTTCTCATTCTTGAAGATGAGCAGTTTACCGGCCGAATCGGCAAACTGATTCAATCGGGAACGGATGCGGTTAAAGCGATCGCCATGGTCGTGAATGAGTATGTAGAGGTCTTCTCGAAGAGTAAGATGCCGCTCATTCGCGAAAAGGTGCTGGATGTTAAGGATCTGGGCAACCGACTGACCCGGAATCTCCTGAATGAGGAGTCGGATGCGGCCGATTATCGGGGCCAGATCATTATTGCCCATGAGTTATTGCCCTCCGATATTCTGAAGCTCTCGGCCGAAAATGTGGAAGGCTTTATTGTCAGCAGTGGCGTAACGTCGCATAACGCTATCATTTCCCGTTCGCTGGGGATTCCAATGGTGGCCATCAGCCGCGAGCAGGCGGATAGTATTCCGGACGGCGAAGAGCTGTTAATGGATGCCGAGCAGGGATGCATTTATCTAAGCCCGGGTGAAGGGGTCTATGCGAAATACCGCGATCTCGATCTCGCCTGGAAGGCGATGCATAATGCCTCCGACATGAAGGAAGAGACGCTGACCCAATGCGGTGATCGCGTCCATATCTATGCCAATATCAACCTTTTGAGCGATCTGCAGCCTGCGCGCGAGTTCAAAGCCGAGGGTGTGGGACTCTACCGCTCCGAGTTTCCGTTTATTGTCCGTAACGACTTCCCCACCGAGGAAGAGCAGTACGTCATCTATAAAAAGCTGGTCGATCAGATGGAGGGTCGGGCTGTTACGTTCCGTACCTTGGATATCGGCGGTGATAAAATGCTTTCCTACTATTCCAATGTGAATGAAGCGAACCCGTTCCTAGGCATGAGGGCCATTCGGTTTTCCCTGCAGAACAAAGACATATTCTCTCAGCAATTGCGCGCGTTTCTGCGCGCAGGGGCGCAGGCTGACGCGCGGATTATGTTTCCCTTGGTTTCTTCAGTGGATGATTTTGTTGCGGCTCGGGACATTGTACATGAATGCATGAGCAGTCTAGATGCAGAAGGCATTGATTTTAATCCGGATACCAAACTGGGTGTCATGATGGAGCTTCCTTCGGCGGTGGAAGTGGTCGATGAGCTGGCTCAGGAGGCGGACTTTCTTTCGATTGGCTCCAATGACCTGATTCAGTACATGCTGGCGGTGGACCGGACCAATGAAATGGTTTCAAAATTATATCTCGCGCATCATCCGGCAATATTAAGGGCTATGAACCGCATTGTGGCGGCCGGATTGACCCATGAAAAAGATGTATCGATCTGCGGGGATCTGGCTGCGGATTCCCGGATGTTGCCTTTCCTATTAGGGATCGGATTAAGAAAGTTCAGCATCGACAGTGTGAACGCGCCAATGGTGCAGCGCTTGGTGAATTCGATGGATATTGGCAAAGCGGAGTCGATTGCGAACCGTATGCTTGATTTTGGTCGTATCAGTGAAGTGGATGCCTTTCTTCTGGAATGCAATCTCGCGCCGGAAACCGAAGTCTGAGTTTGCCAATTTTGTCCCACTTCCAAAAACTTTTTCATCCGCGCGCCATTTATGTTACATAAATGTTTAGTATCAAAATAATAAAACATTAGTGTCGCATAAAGCTTATGCATAATAACCATACGTTCATGTGTAACTAACCCAATCATAATCACTTAAGTTTATGATGCACTCGGTGGCACACCTTTTGCATTAAGGGCTTCCTCGGTCCTAGTGGATCGTTCGCAATGTTTGTAAACGAATGGAGGATGCATAATGCATAAACTTAAGAAGTACGCGATATTTGCTCTCGCGCTCACTGCTCTGGCGGCGGTTCCTGCCTTTGCAGAGGAGGCTGCGGAAGTAACGGCAGCAGACGCCCAGGCGGCGGCTGATAATGCCTTATTCACTGCTAATAACGTCTGGATGATGGTGGCCACGTTCCTCGTGTTCATCATGCACTTGGGATTTGCAATGGTCGAAACCGGCCTGACTCGCGCAAAGAACTCGGTGAATATCCTGTTTAAAAATACAGCGATTCCAGCCATTGGTCTTCTGACTTACGCGCTGGTGGGCTTTAACCTGATGTATCCCGGCTTCGCCGAAGATTCAGCAGGCATCTTCGGGTTTGCCGGATTCGGCATTTCTTCTCCGGAAGGCGCGGCCGGCCTGATTGAATATGCAGGCGGCGGTTACACCTATTGGACGGACTTCCTGTTCCAGGGTATGTTTGCTGCAACAGCAGCCACGATCGTTTCCGGTGCGGTTGCCGGTCGTATTAAACTCGGCCCGTTCCTGATCTTTTCCACGCTGTATGTGGGTCTAATTTATCCGTGGGTCGGCTCCTGGAAATGGGGCGGCGGTTGGCTCGACGGCCTCGGCTTCTACGATTTTGCCGGTTCCACACTGGTACACTCCGTGGGTGGATGGGGCGCTCTCGCCGGTATCATCCTGCTCGGACCGCGTTTGGGTAAATTCGTAAACGGCAAAGTTAAGGCTATTCAAGGTCATAGTATGCCATTGCTGACCATTGGTGTATTCCTGCTGTGGCTCGGCTGGTTCGGTTTCAACGGCGGTTCTGTACTGTCTGCTGATCCGGGTCTCGTATCTTACGTTCTCGTGACGACCTCCCTTGCGGCGGCTGCCGGTATCATCGGTTCCATGACTGCTTCCTGGATCCTTCAGAAGCACCCGGACCTGACCATGGTACTCAACGGCTGTCTTGCCGGCCTGGTGGGTATTACTGCCGGTGCTGACGTCATCTCCATTCCATGGGCTGTTGTTGTTGGCCTGGTTTGCGGTGCAGTTGCCGTTGTTTCTGTAATGACCTTTGACCGTTTCAAGCTCGACGACCCGGTTGGTGCAACCACCGTCCACTTGGTCTGCGGTATTCTCGGCACGTTATTTGTTGCCCTCAGCCCGGATCATACCATCGTTCCGCAGCTGATCGGTATTGTGGCCTATGCTGTGGTCTGTTTCCCGGCCGCCTTCATTCTGTTCCTGATTCTCAAGGTTACCGTCGGTATCCGCGTGAGCAAGGAAGAAGAAATGAAAGGTCTCGACCTTGGCGAACACGGCATGGAAGCCTATCATGGGTTCCAGTTCTTCACGAACGTCTAACCTGAAAGGAAACGGTCATGAAATTAATTATTGCATATATTCAGCCTGAAGCACTCAACGACGTAAAGCAGTCGCTCTACGACGCGGAAGTCTACAAAATGTCCGTAACCAATGCGATGGGTTGCGGCCAGCAGAAGGGCTATCACGAAACCTACCGCGGCGCTGACATCGAAGTGAACCTCCTTAAAAAGGTACGCATCGAGATCGCCGTGAACGACGAGTATGTCGAATCCACTACCGATGCGGTCATCAAAGGTGCACGTACCGGAAATATCGGGGACGGAAAAATCTTCGTTCTCGACCTTCCGGAATGCATTCGGATCCGTACCGGAGAGAAAGGCCCGGAGGCCGTAGGTTAAACCCAATCTCTCCTCCTAGTGCCCCATCGTGGGGCACGATGGACCCGACCGTCGCGAGACAGGCGGGTCTTTTTTTATTTCATTACAAGCCTGCTGTGGCGTCTCATTGGTTAATTCATTCGTTGCTCATACGTTTGCAGGATCTTGGGCCGCGGCACTTGAAGGCTTAAGTATTCATTAAAAAAGTATTCAAAGAGTCAAAAGTAACCGTAATCTGTGCGCTCAGGGTCGTTTGCTTCGGGGACTTTTTGATATCTATTCGAAGCAAATGCGCTATTCTACATCCATTGAAGGAGATTCGTATAATGAATGATTTATCAGGAAATGGTGCCGCTTTTCTAAGACGTCTAACTTTCTTAAGCCTTGGCTTGGTATGTGTCCCTGTTTACGCGGCCATCGACAAAATAGAAATTTCGGATACGCGCGGTTCCGGTATGGGCGGTGCGGTGATCACCACGGTAAATGATGCGGCGGCTGTAAATCGAAATCCTGCTGCGCTGGGTTTTATGCGCACGAAAGATGAAATCAGCTCAGATAATACGCAGCTTGGGAAACATAATTTTGGTTGGAATGTATTGGATATTGGTGCGGAGGTGACGCTCACGGGAGAGTTGGGTTCTCATATTGATGCGCTGGCGGGACTCGATTTCGATGATTTTGAATTTGGAACATTGCGGGAAAGCGGAAAATTACAGGATCTGGTCCAGGCTGCAGCGGCCCTGGGTTCTCTGAATGAGAAAGATACTATACTGGTGAGCGCCAGTGCGGAATCCATGATGCAGATCGGCCATTTCGGTATTGGCATCCGCACCTATGGGCAGGTGGGCGGCTGGGTGAATAACGTCGATTTGGTGCGTATTGGGCTCGGACTAGCGGTATCAGAGATTATTACTGAATTGGAGTCGGCCTCCAGTGCAGAGGGTTTTACTCCCGGTTCCTATCAGGGAACGCTTTCTCAGGATCAGAAACAGCAAATAGAAAGTGCATTTAATCAAGCGGGCGTGGATGACGTGGTCGCCTTCATCGATTCCAAAATCACGGCGTTGGTGGACGAGGGAAAGATCGGACAGGGGCAGGTTGACGCTGCCGTTGACACCATCGCAGAAATGATTTCCGGAGCTGGCGGCGTCAATCGGTTGGCGGACAATGAAACCACCATCACCGGGCGCGGCTTCGGAGCCGTTGAGGTGCCCATCAGTTATGGGTATGCCATTAATGAAAATTTTTCGGTCGGTGCCACGGCAAAACTGATGATGGGTTTGGTCTATGGAACGCAGGTATGGGTTTTCAATGAAGATAATGTCGGGTTCCTGGAAAGTACGCTCGATTCCTATAATCAAAGTGTAAATATCGGGGTTGACCTCGCCGCCATGTATCGGATTAAGCGAGCACAGTTTGCCGTTGTCGGGCGTAATCTAAACAGCCCGACGTTCGATGGATATGATCAGGATATCACCTTGGAAACGGCTCTCGGCACAACGAACCGTACGATCAATGTGCCGGATGTGAAACTGGATCCTCAGGTTACGATCGGAGCCTCCTTTATTCCCGCCAAACGGTGGGTCCTCGAATCCAATTTGGATCTGTTCGAAACAGGAACCATTCTGAATAATTATAACGAGCAGCGGCTTTCCTTCGGCACTGAAGTGGACCTGTCGGTCGTACAGCTTCGACTGGGAACCTACAAGAATCTGGCCGAATCAGATATCGGCTGGGTGCTGACCGGCGGGCTGGGCTTTCAGCTCTGGGCGTTGTCGGTTGATGCAGGGTTGGCGCTCTCCATTGATGATACGGTCGAATTCGACGGCACCGAGTACCCGCGAACGGCTCAGGCCAATATCGGGATTGGAATGACCTTCTAAAACTAGAGGTATTCGGCCAGTTCCCACATCTTTTTCACGGCCGGGCGCTTCAGGTTCCGCTTGCTGGAACACAGGCCCACCACATAGGGCTTCAGTTTCGGCGCTTTCCGAAGTATGGAAACTTCATCGCGGAACGGACTGCGCTCCAGTGCTAGCTTTGGGACCACGCCGATGCCGGTTCCTAGGCGAACCATGGCAATCAATGCCTCGTTGCCGGAAACCTCCAACGCAATATTCGGGTTCAGCCCATTCGTCCGGAACCACTCATCCAGCCGATTCCGCGCCGTTCCAGACTGTGGAATTACCAACGGTTCCAATCCTTGGAAATTTCCAACCTTTGGAAGGGCGGTCTGCTTTCCTTGAATGAAAACCAATGGGGTTTCGGCCAACGGCATAAATTCCAGCCGCTGGAGCTTCCGGTCCGGCAGGGCCGCGACGGCGAGGTCGATCTCGCCGCTCAGCACCTGCTCAATCGCCCGCTCCGCCGCACCAGTACGCAAGCCGAGATGCACATCCGGGAATTTTGTGCGGTAGGCCTCCAGTAGCTCCGGCAACAGACTGTAGACCGCCGTAATCGAGGCATAGACCGAGATCGTGCCCGATACCGATTCCTCCATGGTTAGCTCCTCGCGAAAATGATTCCAGTCATGCACCGCTTTGCGGGCATAATTCAGCAACTGGTTTCCGGCCTCGGTCAGTGCCACGCTTCGGTTATCTCTCAGAAAGAGCGGCTGACTGACTTCCTCTTCCAGCCTCTGGATCGTGCGCGTTAGCGCAGAGGGACTCAGATTACATGCCCGGCTCGCGCGCCCGAAATGGAGCAGCTCGGCTGTCTTAATGAACGTATTTAATGCTTCAATATCCATAGGATTTCCTTAGCCACGAGAAACACAAAAATTCACAATAAGTATCATGTAGGGTCGTTTTGTGCCTTCTCGTGCTTTTTTGTGGCCAAACTCTCCAGTTAGGTTTCGATTTTTAGTCATGATAGTTCAACCCATAACGTATTTCTTAATGAACAGCTTCGGTGCTCCGAAGTTGATTAGTAGGCCGTCATGTACTTTAGCTGATGTAAGGTACCCAAGAAGCTGAGCAACGTGTTCTTCAGCAATGCTCTTGCAGGCCTTCAGCTCGACGATTAGACCATCCTCAACATAGAGGTCGGCGAAATATTCACCCAGTAAGGTGCCGTCTTCGTCATAAACAGTTAAAGGATGTTGTTGTTCCACTTTAAGTCCTTGTTTTCGGAGCCGGTTCACCAGAGCGTTTTCATAAATTTTCTCGAGATGTCCATTTCTGTGGTATTTGTGAATGGCGAAACTAGTTTCCCTAACAACATCACATAGTTCATTAACAGTCATTCTTCTGCTCCTTTTTGTGTCTTCTCGTGTTTTTTGTGGCCAATCTAATTGCGAATCACGCAATACAATATCCCAAATAATTCAATTTACGCAACATAGGTTTTCCAGTAGGTTCCGCAGGTTTTCAATTAACCAAGGAGATTATCAAATGGGTCAAAATTATTTCAATTCTATCAGCATGAAGCAGAAACTCGAAGAGATCGGCACTTGCCGATTCATGGATGCTTCCGAATTCGCGAACGGCATCGATGCCGCTAAAGGCAAAAAAATCGTCATCGTCGGTTGCGGCGCACAGGGGCTCAATCAGGGTCTGAATATGCGCGACAGCGGTCTCGACGTTTCCTACACCCTGCGTGCAGCGGCGATCGAAGAGAAACGCCAGTCCTTCCTGAACGCATCCGAAAACGGATTCAAGGTCGGCACCTACGAAGAAATGCTGCCGGACGCGGACATCGTGATGAACCTCGCGCCCGATAAGCAGCACACCAATGTCTGCGAAACCGTTATTCCGCTGATGAAAAACGGCGCGGTTTTCTGCTATGCCCACGGCTTCAACATTGTTGAAGAAGGCATGCAGATCCGAAAAGACCTGACGGTCATCATGGTTGCACCGAAATCTCCGGGTTCTGAAGTGCGCGAAGAATACAAGCGCGGCTTCGGCGTTCCGACCCTTATCGCCTGCCACGTTGCAAACGACCCGAACGGCGACGGCATGGAAATCGCAAAAGCACTGGCCGTTGCACAGGGCGGACACCACGCGGGCGTTCTGGAATCCAACTTCGTGGCCGAAGTGAAGTCCGACCTGATGGGCGAACAGACGATTCTCTGCGGCCTACTGCAGGCCGGTTCCATCCTCTGCTTCAATAAGATGGTCGAAAAGGGCATCGATGCCGGTTACGCCTCTAAGCTGATTCAGTACGGTTGGGAAACCATCACCGAAGGGCTGAAGCAGGGCGGCATCACCAACATGATGGATCGTCTCTCCAACCCGGCAAAACTGAAAGCCTTCGATCTCGCCGACGACCTGAAACTGATCATGCGTCCGCTCTTCGAAAAGCACATGGACGACATCATCACCGGCGAGTTCTCCCGTACCATGATGGAAGACTGGACCAATGACGATATCAACCTGCTGACCTGGCGTGCAGCAACCGGCGAAACTGCGTTCGAAAAAACGCCAGCCGGCGATGTTGAAATCTCCGAGCAGGAATACTACGACAACGCCATCCTGATGGTGGCCATGGTTAAAGCCGGTGTTGAGCTGGCGTTCGAAGCAATGGTTGAAGTCGGCATCAAGCCGGAATCAGCCTACTACGAATCCCTCCATGAAACGCCGCTCATCGCCAACACCATTGCGCGTAAGAAACTGTTCGAAATGAACCGGGTCATTTCCGATACCGCTGAATACGGCTGCTATCTGTTCTCCCACGCCTGTGTTCCGCTGCTGAAGGATTTCATGGCCGGCATCGATACCGACGTCATCGGAAAAGGCCTCGAGCTGAAAGACAACGGCGTCGACAACAAGACCCTCGTTGCAGTTAATGCCGAGATTCGCTACCACGAAGTGGAAATCATCGGCGAAGAGCTCCGTGCGGCCATGGGCAACATGAAAGCGCTCTAAGCCTTGGAGGGGCATCGTCCCCGATGACCGCAGACGCTGAGGACAGCGTCCCTCCAGAAAGAAATACGCCTCTCTGTTTTCAGGGGGGCGTTTTTTATGTCTGCCGAAATGCCATTGACAACCAATGCGATAATTCGCTCCATAGGGGCTATGAAAATTTATACCTATAGCAAGTGCAGTACTTGTCGAAAAGCAACCAAATGGCTCAAAGAACAAAACCTGGCCTTTGAAGAAATCCCGATTCGCGAAACGCCGCCGAGCGTCCATGAGCTCAAGCGGATGCTGGGCCACGTCGGCGACCTCAAGAAGCTGTTCAATACGTCCGGTCAGGACTACCGTGCGCTTGGCTTGAAGGATAAACTGCCGACGATGTTGGCTGAAGAAGCCTTCGAGTTGCTGGCTTCCAACGGCAACCTGATCAAACGGCCGTTCCTGATTGATCAGGGAAAAGGAACCACGGGCTTCAAACAGGATGTCTGGGCAGGGATGCTGAAATAAGTTTGCTAATGTTTGGAAGCTTTATGTAGGCGCGGCATCCTGCCGCGTTATGCACCTTTCGCTATGGGTATAACGAGGCTGGAAGCGCTCGTCTACATTTGGGCGCCTCTCCGAAAAGGAGGGGCGTTTTTGTTTGGAACGTCCAGACATTGGAAATTTTTGTCCGCGTTTGTGTAACGTCTTTTTTATCATGTGGTTAGGGGTGAATTATCTGATTTATAGGTGCTGTTGCGACAATTATTTCCGATCGGTATTTTTTTGTCCGTTTGTGTAATGTGCTTGATGTAATGTGTTTCCGTTAATTTTCGGAGGTGGCACACCTTGTGATATAGAGAGGTACCTTTTTAAGGGGAAGTTAATTCAGAAATCCAAGGAGAAAGACCCATGGCAAAAAAAGAAGCAGAACGTTTGCTCATCGCTGGCGGTGAAAGCCGCGAACTGAGACTGAAATACGATACGCTGGAACCGAAATCCGCGTTTGTGGAAGAAGCCAATAAAGATGGTTACGATTTTACGGAAGTGGAATTTGATGAAGTGCTGCGCGAATCCGGCGACGATTTTGCATCGTTCGGCAACCCACGCAAGCGCGCCATTTGGTGGTTCTAAAATAAATCCTCGCAGAAACGCAGAGCGCGCTGAGGGAAATATTAAATCACTGCGTACTCTGCGCCTCTGCGAGGGCTGAAATACTACATTTTACAGGCTCTCGAGGACTTCGAGCACTTTGGCCGGGTGGGCTTCTGCTTTGGTTACCTTTTTCCAGTGTTTGATGATTTTTCCTTTTTCATCGACGATGACGGTGGAGCGGATGCAACCGATTGAGGTTTTTCCGTAGAGCACTTTTTCTCCCCAGGCCCCGTATTTTTGCATCATTTTGGTTTCCGGATCGGAAAGCAGGGTGAAGGGCAGGTTAAATTTTTCGATGAATTTATCGTGCGAGGCCAGGCTGTCTTTGCTGACGCCGAGCACCACGGTATTCAGATCGCCGATGTCTTGATTCAAATCGCGGAAACCACACGATTCCTTGGTGCATCCGGGGGTATTATCGCGCGGGTAGAAGTAGATCACGACGCGTTTCCCGAGATAATCTTTGATTGAATGCGTCTTTCCGTCGCTGCCTTCCAGTGTGAATGCCGGCGCTTTTTTACCTTCGAGTGAATCCATGGTCTTCCTTTTGTTAATATTTGATGATCTTCGGGTTATTTGGCGGATACCAATCCAGTGCTATATTTATTATGCGTAGTTTTTTGCACAAACTGCAGGGATTAATCTATAAAAAATAAAGAAATTGCTTTCGTACTGGGGCAAAACCGGTTTACTAGGTTTCTCTTTTAAACGAAATAACGCAAAAACACGTAAATTTTTAGATGGTGGTTTGATGCGAACCACCCCAAGCCAAATGAACACAGGAGGCAACGCATCAACTGCCTGAATTGCACGACAGGATTCGGGGCAGGGAATACGAATATTCCATATCTATGATTATAGTCATCGGAGAAATTCTCTTTGACGAATTGCCCCAGGGTCGCAAGCCCGGGGGCGCACCTTTTAATCTGGCCCAGCATCTGGCCCGCATGGGTTGCGACGTGCGTTTTATTTCGCGCGTCGGAACCGATGAAGCCGGCGACGAGCTCCTGAAGGAGGTCGAGCGGGTTGGTCTGGACCCTTCCTTTATCCAACGGGATGCGGAGCAGCCGACCGGGCGCGTAGCCGTGGAATTGGATGAGCAGGGCATTCCGACCTACGACATCAAGCCGGACGTGGCTTTTGATTATATCCAGTACGATGGATTTGAAGAGGCGTGTCTGAAGGCTGACCTCGTCTATTTCGGGTCCTTGATTCAGCGCACGGAGCATGGACGGTCTGCATTGCATCAATTCCTGACGGATCTGCCCTACGGCATCATTCAATTCTACGACATGAATCTTCGGGATGGCTGCGAGCGGCCGGAGGTCGTTCTCGCTTCGCTGGAACATACCGATGTCCTCAAACTCAACGAAGAAGAGTTGGAGTCGGCCGGAAAACTTGCCGGCTTTGACGAGACCGGAGATGCGTTGGCTGAAAAGCTGATGGAAACCTACAGCATCCGTAAAATTGCATTAACCTATGGCAAAGACGGGAGTGTCCTTTATGACTCCCGGGCAAAGTATGAGCAGGAGGACGCGGCCCTTCCTTCCGATCAGATCGAGGATACGGTTGGGGCGGGAGATGCCTTTGCTTCGGTTCTGGTTCGGGGCTTGGCTCAGGGCCGCGCGCCGGACACCATGCTGCGCGATGCAGCGAAACTGGCCGAATATATCTGCACCATTTCAGGCGCGGTTCCGCAGGATGACCGTATCTATGCATCGCTGGGCTGACGGCCGTTTAAAAACTTGGAGCTTCATTTCATGGAAACACAAAAACGCTACATTCAAATGTTCAGTCTGCATGGTCTCATTCGGGGGAATAACCTGGAAATGGGCCGCGATGCCGACACGGGCGGGCAAATTAAATATGTGATTGAAGAGGGGATGGAATTATCCCGACAGCCTGGGGTGGAACGTGTCGATCTTTTCACCCGACTGATCAACGATAAAACCGTGTCCGACGACTACAGTGTGCCGATCGAAACGATTAATGATAAATTTCGGATCATCCGAATTCCGTGTGGCGGTGGAAAATATCATCGCAAGGAAATGCTCTGGCGCTATCTGGATGAATACGTCGATAAGACGGTAAAATTTACCAAAAACCAGGGCCGTCTTCCCGATGTGGTGCACGGGCACTATGCCGACGGCGGCTACGTGGCCAAACAGCTGGCGCGTCTATTCGGTGTACCCTTTGTGTTCACGGGGCACTCACTGGGCCGCTCGAAACTGCAGAAGCTGTTGGCCGATGGAATGCCGGAAGACCGCATTATTAAAAAATATATGATCGACCAGCGGATCGAGGCCGAGGAAGAGGTGCTGTGCTTGGCAGATATGGTCGTGACGAGCACCCGCCAGGAAGTCGACGAGCAGTATGGGCCGTATGAAAACCAGGACGAAACGGAATACCGTGTTATTCCGCCAGGGCTGGATCTGGAAAAATTTTATCCGTACTACCACGACCTGATTGATGAAAAAGACCCCGATGAGGAAGCGGTGCATACGCATGCATCGATTCATCGTGAACTCGAGCGGTTCTTTAAATCGAAGGACAAGCCGATCATTCTGGCGCTCTGCCGCCCGGACAAACGAAAAAATATTTCGGGTCTGATCGAAGCCTACGGAACCGATCATCAATTGCAGGCGATGGCCAACCTCGCGATTTTTGCGGGAATTCGTAAAGACATCACGGACATGGAGGAGAATGAGCAGGGCGTACTCACCGAGATGCTGCTGCTGATGGATAAGTATGACCTCTATGGAAAAATGGCCATTCCCAAAAAGCATGATTTTCAGCTGGAAGTGCCCGAGCTCTACCGGATTGCCGCCGGAAGCAAAGGGGTGTTTGTGAATCCAGCGCTGACCGAGCCATTTGGTCTGACCCTGCTTGAAGCCGCTGCGGCCGGTCTGCCCTTGGTGGCGACCGATGATGGGGGACCGCGCGATATTCTGGCGAACTGTGAAAATGGAATTCTGGTCAATCCCACGGACCCGGCGGCCATCGCGGAGGCGATCAAGGCCATTGTCGCTGAGCCCGATGAATGGGAAAAATATTCCAAGAACGGGATTCTCAACATACGTAAGCATTATACCTGGGCCTCCCATGCGCAGACTTATTTGGCGGAACTGGACCGTGTGCTGGAACGTCATAAAGAAACCGTTTCGGAAAAACCGGACAAAGCAGTAGGTGCTCCGGCGATTGGTCGGCGCTTGGCTGGTCTGGACCGCTTTTTTATTACGGACATCGATAACACCTTGATTGGCGAAAATAATGAGCGGCTACCGGAGCTGATCGATTTTCTGCGAAATCGACACAGTGAAATCGGATTCGGTATTGCCACCGGCCGCACCGTCGACTCCGCGAGGGAAATTATGAAAGAACATGATATTCCCGAACCGGACATCATGATTACTTCGGTCGGCAGTGAGATTTATTATGGCAGTACGCTTCAGGTGGACCGGGGGTGGAATGCGCATCTTTCCAATCATTGGAACCGGGAGCGGATTCGGGAGATACTTGATGATTTTGATTTCCTCAGCTATCAGGAGGAAGACACACAGCGGCAGCATAAAGTGAGTTATGACATGGAGCCCGCCAAGGATCGCCTGACGCAAATCCACAATCGATTGCAAAAGGCCAAGTGTCGATACACCCTGATTTATTCACACGACCAGTTTCTGGATATTCTTCCGCACCGTGGATCGAAAGGAAAAGCCATCCGCTATGTCGGCTACAAATGGAATATTCCGCTCGCCAATATCATGGTGGCCGGGGATTCCGGGAACGATGCAGAAATGCTGCGCGGGGAAATGGCGGGCGTGGTTGTTGGAAACTACAGTCATGAGCTCGAAGCCCTGCGCCGGGCCCGCAAGGTGTATTTTGCCGATGCCCCTTGTGCCGGCGGCATTCTCGAAGGACTGAATCACTACAAATGGTTGAACGCATAACACAGGATTTTTTAACATGGAATTACAGAACAAAGTACAGCTCATCACGTATCCCGACAGTCTCGGCGGCAACCTGCTGACCCTACATTATGTACTGCGGAAA
>CAKZQV010000441.1 GCA_937141895.1 uncultured Verrucomicrobiota bacterium | reverse complement strand
TTCCGAAATCAACTGGGATGCCAGCGGCGACAACGCCGACCATGAATACCGCGTCGCAATTGAAATCGCCGGCGTGTGGTATGCGAGCAATCCCGCCCTGAACGATGGCGTTCCGGACAGCGCGCCCCCGGCGGACATCCCCCTCACCTACAGCCCCGCTTCGTTCACCACCGCAACGAACTGGCTGACCATAGAAAACACCACCCTGGGTGCCCCCAGCAAGCTATCGCTAGGCACCGCACCCACGGCGGATCTCGCCGGCCGGGTAACCGGATTTGGACTGTACCTTGTATCGGGAACAGATGACGAGGTGGCCGGCGACCACGTCCGCTTCGATAACTTTGAAATCTGGGCAACGCCAGTGCTTCCAGTCCCCCCATCAATCACCTCGTTTGCATTGGTCGACAACACGATTTGGGAGCTGACCGTGTCCGGCAACGCCACCACGGACTACGCGTTTTACTCAACGACCAACCTGATGGTTTCCAGCACATGGGTCACCACCCTGAGTCAAGCCAACCCACCGAGCGATCCGGGGACGGTATCCGAAGGCAATCGACTTACCACCGATGACGAAGGAAACGGAAAAGTCAGAATGACACTGACTGGCGACCCCGCAAATTTTATAAAGATTCAGACCGCGCCATAAAATATCCCAAATACAACATGGGTTCTCGCGATGCTCCACTCGTGGCAGTAGAAAAAGGATGTAGAATATCGAATACCATGAGCGACCTAACTAAATACCTCTGCATCCTGATCATAGTCGTATGGTGCACCACGCCCTCCATGGCCACGGTACATATCTGCGAAATCATGGCCGATAATGACAACACGCTGCCCGATATCGACGGCGACCCTTCGGACTGGATCGAGTTATATAACGACTCCTCAAACGCGGTTAATCTTGCGGGCTGGCATTTGACGGATGTGGCGACCAATCTCACGCAGTGGACCTTTCCCTCGATCAATATTCCCGCAGGTGGATTCCTGGTGGTCTTTGCCTCCGATAAAGACCGCGCTATTGCAGGCAATGCGCTTCACACCAATTTCAAACTGAGTGCATCCGGGGAATCTGTTGCCCTGGTGCATTCAGATGGTTCAACCATAGAAAGTCAGGTCACCTTTCCCGCGCAGCTGGAAGACGTTGCCTATGGATATGGTTTTAGCGGTGGTGCTGCGACCTCGACCGTTACATGGGTTGCTGATCATGCTTCCTGCAAAGCCCGAATTCCAACCAGCTCCAGCGATTCCAGTGGCTGGAAATTGCCGGGCTTCGATGATTCGGCGTGGCGAAGCGGAACCACCGGCGTCGGCTACGAGCGGGTTGATACGGGTTATAATGCGCTCATCGGCCTTGATGTGAGCGAGATGGACGGCTCTAACGCGACGGTGTATATCCGCGTGCCGTTCACATACAACGCATCGGGCACAGTCGATCAACTGCTGTTACGCATGAAGTTTGATGACGGATTCGTTGCGTTTTTAAACGGGGTGCAGGTCGCATCATTCAACAAGCCCGCCAGCTTGTCATGGAACAGCTTGGCCACGGGATCGCATGCGGATGCTGAGGCGAAGCAGTTTGTTGACTTCAACATCTCTTCTCACGCCAATGAATTAGTCGATGGACTAAACGTGCTGGCTGTGCATGGGCTAAACCGAGGCACTGCAAATTCCGACGCTTTGTTTGTCCCGGAACTGAAAGCGGATTCGATCACTTCAGGAACGTCCGCCATCGACCTTTCTGGCACCGGTATGCTGGAAGTTCCAACGCCTGGAAGTCCAAACCACGCCATTTCCTATTTAGGCTTTTGCGATACCCCAACCCTTTATCCCGAGCGCGGCTTCTATGATGCCCCGTTTCCTGTTTCGATTTCAAATGTGACGGAAGGAGCAACCATTCGATACACCACCGATGGATCAGTGCCGACGGAATCAAATGGCGAACCATATGTCGGACCCATCACGGTCAGCGGCACCAAACTGTTGCGCGCAGCGGCTTTTAAAGCAGGCTATAAACCCAGCATTCCGAATACAAAAACCTATCTATTTGTGGCCGACATTCTTAAGCAGGATGGTGCCGGTCTTCAGCCTTATGCGAATTGGGGCGATGGCGGTCCCGACTGGGAGGTCGATCCCTCCATGACGAATGCCTTGATAACCGATATGGACGGCAGCGCATTTAAACTTGCCGAAGCGTTGCTCGATGTCCCCACCGTTTCCCTCGTGACCGATTGGGACAACTGGTGGAGCGATGCGCCGGGACCGGCGTTGGGTAACGGCCTTGTTCCCTGGCAGGGCATCTATGCCGATACGGTTGCCATGCATGCCGACCGGCGTCCGGTTTCGATGGAATTTTTCAGTGCCGATGGTTCCGAGATGTTTGCCGAAAACGGGCGCGTCAGTATTGTCGGCGGCGGGATCGGCGGCACCAGCGCCAAACGATGGAAAAGCGACAAGCTTTCCATGCGCGTGGCCTTTGACGGAAAACTCAATTATCCCGTCTTTGGCAAAGACGCCGCCCAAAAATTTAACGGCCTTTTTCTGGATGCCCATTTAGCCTGGTGCTGGACACATGCGGGCGCTCCGTTTATCGGAGAGTATCCCAAATTTGTCTCGGATGCTTTCGCTTCCGATATTCAGAATCATATGGGTCGGGGACGCGGCGCACCACACAGCCGGTTTGTGCATCTCTATCTCAATGGGCTCTACTGGGGCATGTACGACATGCACGAGCGTCCGGATGAACATTTTTCTGCAGAGTATTATGGAGGGGCCAACGAGGATTATGACTCCGTCAAACATCTGTATGATGATACCTCGGGGACCGATCACGACTTGGATGGTGATCCCTACAACGACAACATCACCGGTGGTGATGACGCAAGCCTGCAGGCCATGTTCGCCCTGGCTCGCACCGATTTATCTCAACAGAGCAATTATGAATCACTGGGCCAAATGCTGCACATGGAAGATTTTATCGATTACCTGCTGATGAATTTTTATGTGGGCAATACCGACTGGGCCCATAAGAACTGGTACGCCACCTTTAACCGCAACGATCCGGATGGGCGCTGGCGCTATCACAGCTGGGATGCGGAACATATTATGGAGACCAGCCTGTTTAATGCGGATCTCTCCGGCGCACTCGCCTACGATGCCACCGGCGGGGATGGCAAAGACGTGGCTGGCGACCCCATGGAAATTCATCTCGATCTAACCGCCGAGAGTGCGGAATATCGACTACTCTTTGCGGATCATATTCATCGCCACATGTTCAACGACGGCATTCTGACCACCACCAACTCCATGGCGCTGTTCTGGGAGCGTGTCAAAGAAATTGATCAGGCTATGCTCGGCGAAGCCGCACGCTGGGCGGATAACAAGGCCTATAAAGGCGAAGCCTATGCAAATTATGATTACTCCAACTGGTATAACCATATGTTGGAGCTACGTGATGACTATTTAATGCTACGCTGGAACGTGGTGTTTAATCAGCTGAAGTCGCGAGGCCTTTATCCGAATACTGCCGCACCTGCATTTAATGTGAATAGTACCCCTCAGCATGGCGGTCTGGTTGACCCCGCAGACTGGGTCACAATCGAATCGACATACACCGTTTATTACACGACAGATGGCACCGACCCGCGTGCAGTCGGCGGGGCCGTCGTTGGAACAGAATACACCGATCCGCTTTCATTTTCTCAACCCACCCTCCTCAAAGCTCGCGCAAAAAAAGGTTCGGAATGGAGTGCGCTTTGCGAAGCGGTCTTCTATACAGAAGAAATCCCGCTGGCGATCACGGAGCTCATGTATCACGCCCCCAGCAACCAGCTCGATTTCATTGAAATTCGCAACACCTCCGATGAAACTGTCAACCTTTTTGGATACAAACTCGACAGCGCAATTGACTATCATTTCCACGCCAGCGCAACACCGTCTTTGGCTCCCGGCGAATTCCTCGTCGCCATTAAAGATATGGATGAGTTCAGTGCGTTTCATTCCACCAACGGCATTTTGGTGGCCGGAGAATACAAAGGCGATTTTGATAACAACGGCGAAAAGGTAGAACTGGAATTCTGGAATAAGGATCTGATTTCATTCCGCTATTCCGATGCCCGCAACTGGCCGCAGTCGGCCGACGGGACCGGGCATTCCCTTATTCCCCTTGATTCCGCTATGAATGACCAGGAGCACGGATCGCTGAATTTTGGCGGCAACTGGCGCGCCAGCACAACCATCGGCGGCCTGGATATGGGCGACGGGTTCACCAAAAAAGATGGCGCTATCTGGACAGAAGCCGCGATTAATGGCCAGACC
>CAKZQV010000440.1 GCA_937141895.1 uncultured Verrucomicrobiota bacterium | reverse complement strand
GTATCTGGAAATTCCGCGAACCTGCGAACTGCATCCGGTGTGCGATGATATGGGACTCTGCCATCCTGACCTTCAGGAAGGACAGGGCAAGCTGTCGCTGACCGATGCCGAGGACGCCTGGTTCGTGCGGGTTGACCATATTAAGGAATACGGCACGGATCCCGACCTCGAACACATGACGATTACCCCGAAACAACCGCTCCTTTTTCTCAACATAGATGCTGTAGTCGGATCAACAGGACTCATCTGGGATCATATCGAGGACGCTCCCGGCCAGCCATGCCCGAACCCCCGCGTGGTGGTGCCGCGCAGCCTCGTGCCGAATGTAACCCACGAGGCCGTCGAAATCGATATCCGCTCCTTTGGTGTGCGTACCCCTCCGTGCACGCAGCAGCATCCATCCTACGGAATTATCGGGGTGGCTCATATTTTGCCACCTGCCCTCGCCTGGCTATGGCGCCTGGTTGCCCCGCGCGGATATGCCAATCCAAGCATCGTCGGCGACGATGCCATGAGTAGCGAAGGCGTCGGAAGCTACTGGCCCTTCTCCACCGGAAAAAAGGTCGCCCAGGCCAATCTGCTGCTCAAGCAGTTCCAGGAATCAGCGGACACCCGTTATGTGCTGAGTCCGAATCAGCATATCGGAGCATGGGAGACCGGGTTTATGCCCCAATGGTTAACCCGCGATTATCTGGCACGGCGTGGACACGCCCACTTCAACTCCGATCAGATTGTACCCTCGCGCTGTCCCCTGCTCGGTTACTCGCTGGATAAAATGCGGGTAGAAGGCGTCATGATACCCCGCTGGTTCCTGCAGGTCGAAACGCAGCCCGAGGTCGGCCCGGATGCCTACGATGAAGGGGCTCGAATGCTTGCGGAATTCTTCCACACACAGCTCAAAAAATTCCTACATCCGGATCTCGACGAAACCGGCCGGAACATTATCGAGTGCTGTCTCTCAGGAGGCTCCGTGGAGGACTACAACCAGTGGATCGGAGAAACTGATGCCTAAACGGGCCGCTGTTTTCCTCGACCGTGACGGGACGTTAATTGAGGATGTAGGCATTCTGGACACCCCCCGGAATGTCCGCATTTTACCCGACACAGTCGAGGCCCTTCTTCTGCTTCAGAAAAAGTACGCCTTATTCGTGGTGACCAACCAGTCCGGAATTGCACAGGGCCGCGTCACAGCGGATCAGGTGGATGAGGTGAACACGCATTTGGACGAAATGCTATCCCGCGAGGGAATAGAGATTCACGAATGGTATGTGTGTCCGCATCGCAGGGAGGACCAGTGCAGTTGCATTAAGCCCAAATCGGGATTTATACTGGAGGCCGCTCGCGGCTATCAGCTGGATCTCCATGCATCCTTTGTCATTGGAGATCATCCGCATGACACATTAACCGCAAATGAATACGGCGTTTTCGGCCTTTATGTGCTCACCGGACACGGCGCACGGCATCTCGCGGAACTGCCTCTGGATAAACTGGTTTTTCACCGCATACTCGATGCGGCGGAATGGATCATGAAACATCCCGCGGGCCAGCAGAGTTTAACTAACAGCATTCAGCAGGCCGCCGAACAGATCCGCCGCGGAAAAACGGTGGTCTTTCCAACCGAAACGGTATACGGACTAGGTGCTGATGCATTTAATGCCGCAGCAGTGTCCCGAATCTTCGAGATAAAGAAACGCCCGCTCGACAATCCGCTGATTGTTCATATTTCAGACCCTGAACAAGTCGCAATGCTGACGGATTCAAGGTCCAAAGAAGCCGAAAAACTGATGAAAGCCTTTTGGCCCGGACCCTTAACGCTTGTCTTTCCAAAAAAAGAAAGCGTTCCCGATGTGGTCACGAGCGGCAGCAAGACCGTGGCGGTCAGGCTGCCGGAGAATCTCATCGCCCAGGAGCTGATTCGTACAGCCGGCACACCGCTCGCTGCGCCCAGTGCGAACGCATTCAGCTGCACAAGCCCCACTGCAGCAAAACATGTGCAGGATCAGCTCGGCGAGGAAGTTGAAGGGCTGATCGACGGAGGCTCCTGCCGTGTAGGCGTCGAATCCACGGTACTTTCATTCACTGGCCGTGGGCCGGAAATTCTGAGGCCGGGCGGAATCACGGCAGAACAAATTGAAGCGGTAATCGGCCCCGTTCATACCCAGGGCTCCCCAACTTCAGGCCCCGCTGAAAGTCCAGGACTGCTGCCCTATCATTACGCGCCGAAAACCCCGCTGGCTCTCTATGCCGAAATTCCGCGCGAGATCGCAGATGAACCCGATGTGGGCATCATGCTCATGAATGAAAGTGAGGTGCATTTCGCCGGACCTGTTGAACTTTTAAGCCCTAGAGGAACATTAAGTGAAGTTTCCCGAAACCTGTATGCCGCTATGCACCGGCTCGATGCCCTTGGACTCCGGCTGATTGCCGTGCAGCGAGCCCCCAACCAGGGGTTAGGCCGGGCGTTGAATAACCGACTTAAAAAAGCATCTGCCGGGCGGGCGGTCTGACGAATGCCCGATCTCACGACCCAGCAGAGCCCCGGCTCAAGCAGTTTATATACACCCGAGTGTTAAAAAAAAATGAATCTAAATAATTCGCTCATAATAAGGGTTGCAAGGCACCCGCCCGACATGGATGATGTTTCGAATTTTGGAAATACCACCCCCTTAAAAGTCCGAATTTTACAGGAAAAACGATGAAAAAAGCGATTATTGCACTCGAAGATGGCACCTGTTTTGAAGGCCGTGCCTTTGCCGGTTCCGGTGAATTTTACGGAGAGCTCGTCTTCAATACCTCCATGACGGGCTATCAGGAAATCCTGACGGACCCTTCCTATCACGGACAGATTGTCACCATGACCTATCCACTGATTGGAAATTACGGTATTAATGACGAGGACGTCGAATCCCGCGCCATTTTTGCCCAGGGTCTCATCGTCAGCGAATGCTCCCGCATCTATTCCAACTGGCGGGCTACCCAATCACTTCCTGAATATCTGGAAGAAAATGGAAAAATCGGCATCGATGATGTCGATACCCGTGCCATCACCCTGCATATCCGCGACAAAGGCGCTATGAAATGCGTGGTTTCCACCGAAGACCTCGACCACGACAGCCTGGTCCAGAAAGCCAAGGATTCCAAAGGTCTTGTCGGCCGCGACCTCGCGACGGAAGTCAGCATCGATTCCTCCTATGTCTGGCCCGAGGGCGGCAAATCGGACGCGACCTATAAAGTGGCCGTGGTCGACTGCGGCATTAAACTCAACCAGCTCCGTATTTTTGATGATCTCGGCTGCGAATGCACGGTCTATCCGAACAGCACCAAGGCGGAAGACATCCTGACCACCAACCCGGACGGCATTTTCATCTCCAACGGCCCCGGCGATCCGGCCGGCGCACCGGAAACCACCGAGCTCGTCGCCAAGCTGATCGAATCCAAAGTGCCCATGTTTGGCATCTGCTTTGGTCATCAGATGCTCGGTCGGGCACTCGGAGCGGACACCTTTAAACTAAAATTCGGTCACCGCGGCGCGAACCAGCCGATTCAGGACCTGCGTTCCACAAAGGTGGAAATTGCTTCCCACAACCATGGATTCTGTATCGATGCGGACACCGTGAATGTGGACGTTGCCGAAGTGACGCACCTCAACCTTAACGACAACACAGTTGCCGGCCTGAAGCACAAGCATCAGCCGCTGTTCTGCGTGCAGTACCATCCGGAAGCCGCGCCGGGTCCCCACGATCCGTTCTACCTCTTCGAGGAGTTCATCGACTTAATGAAGGAAAATAAATCATGAATCATCCCGAATGGATTGCCGTCCTCGATTACGGCTCCCAGGTTACTCAGCTGATTGCCCGACGCCTTCGTGAACAGAAGGTCTACTGCGAAATCATCCGCTTCGACACCTCAGCTGAAGAACTCAAAAAACGCGCGCCCAAAGGGATCATCCTTTCCGGGGGGCCCTGCAGTGTGCCGGATGAAGATTCGCCGAAATGTGATCCGGCTCTTTTTGACCTCGGACTTCCAATTCTTGGAATCTGCTACGGCATGCAGCTCACCGCCCAGACACTCGGCGGTTCGGTCCATCGCGGAACCAAAGCCGAATACGGCAAAGCCATGATGACCATCACCAAAAAATCCCCTCTCTTTAAGGGCCTGGCTCCGGACATTCAGGTCTGGATGAGCCACGGCGATAAAGTGGAAACCATGCCGGAAGGCTTTGAAGTGGTTGCGCAGTCCGACAACTGCCCGCTGGCGGCCATCCAGAATCTGGATCGCAATATTTTCGGCGTCCAGTTTCATCCGGAAGTCGTTCACACGCCGCAGGGCAAAGAGATGCTTTGGAACTTTGCATTCAAAGTCTGCGGATGTTCCGGCGACTGGGAAATGTCCAAATTTATCGAAAGCACCGTAAAAACCATTCAGGATCAGGTCGGAACCGACCATGTCCTGCTCGGTCTGTCCGGCGGTGTCGACTCCTCCGTCGTGGCCGCCCTGCTCCATAAAGCGATCGGCGAGCAGCTGCACTGCGTTTATGTGGACAACGGCCTGATGCGCTATAACGAAACCGAAGAGATTGAAGATCTGTTTGGACGTGCGTTCGGCATCGATCTGATCGTTGCCCATTCCGGCGAACTCTTCCTTAGCAAACTGGCCGGCGTTTCCGACCCGG